>CAZHIL010000486.1:0-24014 GCA_964532985.1 uncultured Albidovulum sp.
TTTGCCGAGTTCAAGGATATTGTTTTTTGATGCAACTCCATATGGAACTACCAAATGACCAAGCTTTTTCAATTGCACTTCATTTGTTTATTGAAGATCACTTGGACTATTTGTTGATTTAATACAGGATCATGAAAGTGAAAGACCTATCGGTACCCCACTCTTCCGATTCTGAACAGCCTCAAATATTGTTGGAACGTCATTGCTCAGTACGTAGAACTGTTGATATCATCTTTGATAGTTGGGGTTTTTTGATTCTGCGTGAATCTTTCTTTGGGGTAAAGCGTTTTGATAAATTTCAGTCTAGGCTTGGTATCCCACGACAGACACTTTCGAACCGTTTATCGAAATTGGTCGACAATGGAATTCTCATTGCTATTGCTCGAAATAGTGAACATAGGAAACAATACAATTTGTCAGTTCGAGGCATGGATCTTTTTTCGACAATGCTGGCACTGATGGAATTTGGAGACAAATGGCTGGCGTTAGGGAAACAGCCACCGCTCCAACTTATACATAAATCCTGTGGGCAGAAATGTCATCCAGTCACAGTATGTTCAGTGTGTTTTGAATCAATCAATGCTCGAGATGTTGTACACCGGGATGGACCCGGAGCAGGTTTTTCATTACCAGAATTTCGTAAATTCTCTCGACGTTATTCAGACTCTAGCGTACTTCAACGTGTAAGGCCTTGTTCAGTAGCAAGAAGTCTTACTATTATGGGCGATCGATGGAGCTTTCTCATTCTTCGCGAAGGGTGGTTCGGAGTTCGGCGTTTTGATGAAATGCGGGAGAAATTGGGAATTGCCACTAACATTATAACGGATCGCTTAAATCGTCTTGTACAGTCCGGTGTATTCCAGCGAGTTCCCTATAATTCCAGCAGAGATAGATACGAATATCGATTTACTGAGATGGGGTTAGACCTCTATAAACCCCAATTGGTCATGATGGCTTGGGGTGATAAATGGCTCAGTAATGGTAAATCCCCGTTGCGTCTACGACACCGGAAGTGTGGGCAAGACTTCACTGCTAAGGTTGTATGTAACAAATGCCTGAATCCAATTGTAGCAACCGATACAGATTACAAATTGAATTACACCCTTGACAATTAACGTAATTAAATTCATAGCAGTTGAACTATGTGCCTAATCAATCATTCATGGATAACAAAAGGGCGCGTGATGAAAAATTGGAGTAATTAAATCACCATATCTTGCCCCGGTTACCATGAAGAACAGGCCTTTTCCACTATAACATCGTTACTTTTTTGAAAAGCGGGGATTGTTTCGCTGATGAAGCAACTCGCCAACTATTCCTCGGCGAAAAACCATAACACAAGCAATAAAGATTGCACCAATGATCGCTGAAATGGGTAACTCGCTGGTAGCCAGAAAATGTTCCAAACTTACAAGGAATACTGCCCCGAATATTGGCCCAAAAAAAGTACCTACTCCACCGATAAGTGTCATCAATACAACTTCACCTGATAAATGCCAGGAAACGTTACTTAGAGAAGCCAATTGAAATGAGATTACCTTTAGTGACCCTGCAAGACCTGACAAAGCTGCAGAGATTGTAAAAGCGATCAATTTGTAACGTTCTACGTCTAGCCCCAAAGATATTGAACGAGGTTCGTTATCTCTGATAGCAGCTAGGATGTGCCCAAATGGAGAATGTACAACACGCCAGACACCTATCAGTGCAAGCCCTACTAACACAAGCACAACATAGTACATTCTTGTTGTATCCGAGAGATCAACCAATCCAAATAATTGACCCCGAGGAACCGATTGAATACCGTCTTCACCTCCTGTAAATGGCATTTGTACTGCTAAAAAATAGATCATTTGCGCCAATGCAAGGGTAACCATAGCAAAATAAATTCCATAGCGACGAATACCCAAGGTACCAAAAACAACTCCAAGCAAGGTAGAAAAAACTACCCCGAGTAGAACAGCAAATTCAAAGGAAAATTCCCAAGCCTTGGCAGCATGGGCTGTTACATATGCTGCGCCACCAAAGAAAGCAGCATGCCCCAATGATAATAATCCAGTATAACCTAAAACCAAGTTCAAAGCCGAAGCAAATAAAGCCAAACAGAGAATTTGGATCAGAAACAAGGGGTAGAAAAATAAGGGAGCTATTATTCCTACGAAAGCCAAGGAGACCATAATTCCCAAATGAATTGACCAGGTTGGCGTGTTCTGACCTAACTGTATCAATTTTTGGATGTACATACCTTAAGCCTCCTTACCAAAAAGCCCCGAGGGACGAAATAACAAAACAATGGCCATCACGATGAAGATTACAATGGAAGAGGCAGATGGGTAAAAAGTTTTGGTAAGTCCCTCAATTACACCCAGCAATAGACCCGTAAGTATTGCACCACCGATTGATCCCATTCCACCAACAACCACAACAGCAAACACGATTATGATTAAGTTTGATCCCATTCCAGGACTCACTTGGTATATTGGTGCGGCAAGAACCCCGGTAAAACCGGCAAGACCAACACAAAATCCATAAGTTAGAGTTAGCATCAGCGGAACATTAATCCCGAAAGCCTGAGCCAAGGAGGGGTTTTCGGTTGCTGCTCTTAGATATGAGCCAAGCCTTGTCTTTTCTATAATCAACCAAGTCGTTACACAGACAATCAGTGCAACAACGATCACCCAGCCTCGATAGACTGGTAGAAACATAAAGCCGAGTTTAATTATACCCGTCAATTCTTCTGGAACCGGATAGGGTTTACCAGCAGAACCAAAAATGTGGCGAAGTATTCCTTCCATTACCAATGCAAGACCAAAGGTAAGAAGTAGGCTGTAAAGGTGATCCAACTGGTATAGCCGTTTCAGAAAAAGCCGCTCAACTATCACTCCGGTAAAACCGACAACGATTGGAACAATCAGCAATGCCGGCCAATAACTAAGGCCAAACCAACTCATCAACATCCAAGTGACAAATGCTCCAAACATATAGAACGCTCCGTGAGCAAAATTGATGATGTTCAGCATGCCGAAAATAATAGCCAATCCCAGGCTCAGCAAGGCATAGAATGACCCATTGATTATACCCAATAATATCTGCCCGAGAAGAACAACAGTGGGCACTCCAAAAATCTCAGGCATTATTCCCTCTCGCTCAAATACCAAGGTAGGTGTTAATCCGTCCAATGTCGGTTATCAATTGATCATTGGTGAACTCATCCACAATTCGTCCCTGTTCCATGACATAATGTCGGTCTGCATTGGCAGTGGCAAATTTCAGGTTTTGCTCGACAAGGACAATTGTCAGGCCAAGCCCTTTGAGATAGGTTAAGGACGAAGTAATATCTTCCACAATTACAGGAGCCAAACCTTCCGTGGGTTCATCCAGCAGGATAAAATCAGCACCAGTACGTAAAATTCTTGCCATTGCCAGCATTTGTTGCTCACCACCTGAGAGGCGAGTCCCAAGAGTCTTGTCACGGCCTTTTAAGTTCGAAAACAACCCATAGATATCTTCAATATCCATCCCACCTGGCTTTACAATAGGTGGCAGCATCAAGTTTTCTATAACATTTAGGGAAGCAAATATTCCTCGCTCTTCAGGTACGAAGCCTAATCCTAACCTGGCAATTTTATGAGAAGGCATTGTGATCAAGTTATGACCGTCCAGTGTAACCATGCCTGTACGTTTGCGAACAATCCCCATAATCGTTCGCAATGTCGTAGTCTTACCTGCTCCGTTACGTCCCAAAATAGTAATAACTTCGCCACGGTTCACATGCATTGTAACCCCATGAAGGATATGACTTTCGCCATACCAGGAATCCAGTTCCTGAACATCCAGCCTAAGGTGATTCGTATTATTCATAACTATTGCTACCGATATACGCCTTTTGCACTTCAGGATTAGAAGAAACGGTTTTGTAATTTCCCTCCGCGATGATCTTCCCACGTCGCAAAACGGTTATTTGGTCAGAAATATCAGAGACAACACTCAAATTATGCTCGACCATGACAATCGTGCGTTTCTTCCCTACCTGCTTAATTAGATTTGAAGTGCGTTCAATATCTGCCTGTCCCATACCAGCCATGGGTTCATCAAGCAGTATAAGTTCAGGGTCCATTGCCAAAGTTGTTGCTAATTCCAAAGCACGCTTATGACCATAGGGGAGTTCAATTGCCATTACACCAGCGTAATTTTCAAGTCCAACATCAGTAAGCAGTTCAGCTACGCGGTCATCATAACCCTTGAGTATACGGTCTGATTGCCAAAATTCGAAGGTCTTACGAAATCTGGATTGTAAGGCAATACGAATATTTGTGTGAACATTCAGATGCAGGAACACCGATGAAATCTGAAATGACCTCACCATACCACGCCGAGCAAGATTTGCGGGTTTCAATGAGGAAATATCCACACCCTTAAAATGAATCGTGCCAGCACTTTGCGGTAAAAATTTGGTGAGCAGGTTAAACATCGTGCTTTTTCCAGCTCCATTTGGGCCAATCAGCGCGTGGATGGAACCTTCCATTACAGAAAAATCAACATTATCGACAGCAACAAATCCTCCAAATTTTTTTGTTAAACCACGTGTCTCAAGAATCACATCAGCGTTCAATAATGCCTCCCTTCTTTCTGTTCCGAAGTTCCTTTCCTGAACTTCAAAAGAAATTTAATGTCCTTAGGTTATGTTTAACCCTTAAAGTCTATTAATGCAAGTTCTAATAGTATCTTTAACCCAGAGATAATGTCAAGTTTATAAAAAGACTATAACTATAAATTATCTTATTTTAATTTATTAAAAGCAAAATAATTTTTCTTTGGATTGATTTTTTTTATTGACTTCTTTATTTTTATAAGTCTACTAATGCAAGTTAAATATTGAAACTTGTTTTTAATATTGTTTTCGAAGAAAGCCCTTTTGAGTTCAACAATGGAGAGAAAAATGGATTTACATAAAATGCCAATATTATTTACACAGTGGGTATCTGCATTAGTACTGTTTGTTATTAGCTCTTCTGCCATGGCAGAAGGCGTTGTCAAGATAGGTGTCTTGACTGACATCAGTGGACAATTCAGCCACGAATCCGGTAAAGGTGCTGTCACTGCAGTTGAAATGGCCGTTGAGGATTTCGGTGGCCAGGTTCTTGGAATGCCAATTGAGGTATTGGTCGCTGACCATCAGAACAAGCCGGAAATTGCAGCTGCTACGGCTCAGGAATGGTATGAGTCCGAAGGAGTATCCCTTATAGGTAATTTGATCAATTCAGGGATTGCACTTTCGGTTGCACAGATCGCTGCAGAAAAAGATGGTATAGCCATCGTCACTGGGTCTGGATCTTCACGCCTTACAAATGCAGGCTGTACACCAAACTCGATTCACTATGCCTACGATACTTATGCTCTTGCTAATGGTACAGCAAAACGCTTGGTTGAAGAGGGGCTGACTGACTGGTACTTCCTTACTGCAGATTACGCTTTTGGGCATGCACTTGAAGGTGATGCCTCTGCTATAGTCAAAGCCGCAGGTGGTAATGTTCTCGGTGCAGCTCGTTATCCGATTGAAACTTCGGATCACTCAGCCTTCATTTTGCAGGCACAGGCTTCAGGAGCAAAAGTTGTTGCCATTGCCGGCTCTGGTACAACCTTTATCAATGCCGTTAAATCAGCCAATGAATTCGGTGTGACTCAGGGTGGACAGTCAGTTGCCGGGCTACTGGTTTGGTTAACCGATGTTAAAGCACTTGGACTAGAATCAGCTCAAGGAATGCTTTTAACAAACGGATTTTATTGGGACCGAGATGAAGAAACCCGTGCTTTTGCTGAAAGGTTCAGAGATCGTATGGGAGTTATGCCACATATGGGTGATGCAGGTGACTACTCGTCAACGATGCATTTTCTCAAGGCTGTGGAAGCGGCAGGTACAACCGAAGCCCAAGCTGTCATGGCCAAGATGCGTGAAATACCCATTGATGATTTTTTTGGTCAGGGAGGATATATCCGTGAAGACGGCCGTATGGTACATGATATGTATGTCTATCGCGTAAAATCTCCCGAGGAATCCAAACACGAATGGGATATGTACGAACATGTCGCAATTATTCCTGGCGAAGAGGCTTTTCGGCCGCTGTCTGAAAGTGAGTGCCCTTTAATTATCAATTGAGCAAATAATCCCCTGACTCGATTTCCGGGTCAGGGGTAATTACGAAAGATTTAAATGGAACTGAGGGACTCTATCGTTATCACGGCTTCTCGCGAAAAGGTCTGGCGAGCGTTGAACGATTCTGAAATACTCAAGCGATGCATTCCTGGCTGCGATGTTCTGGAAAGGATATCTTCAACCAACATGATTGCCAAAATAAAACTCAAAATTGGCCCTATCAAGGCTAAATTTGACAGTGATGTTTGGCTAAGTGACATTAATGCACCTCAAAGCTATACTTTGTCTGGTGAGGGAAAAGGTGGCGTCGCGGGTTTTGCCAAAGGAATTGCAAAAGTCAGTTTGGAGGAAATTTCTGAATCAGAAACAATCCTTAGATACGATGCCAAGGCTAGTGTAGAAGGTAAGATTGCCCAACTCGGGTCACGGCTACTGGATAGTACAGCCAAGAAACTTGCACAAAAATTCTTCATTGAGTTTAATGAAATCGTTTCGGATTCCGACACTGGAGACACCAAAGACGTTAGAGCAAACATTTCAGTATTCCAAGAGGGCAGTACTGCAATCGTTACCATAAATCGTCCTGACAATCGCAATTCAATTACCTATGAAATGTGGAATGAGTTTGCGCATATTTTTAAAACCATATCCTCCAATAATTCTGTTCGCTCGGTAATTTTAACAGGAGCAGGAAATAATTTTTCGGTTGGTGCTGATATCAGCGAATTTGGACGAGTGCGTGAAGAAAAGGACAAGGCAAAACTATATGAAGTAGCTGTTGATGAAGGATGTTCTGCAATCATGCATTGCACCAAACCAGTGATTGCTGTCAATCAGGGCTATACGCTGGGTGGTGGGGCACATCTGGCTATGTCAGCGGATTTTCGCTATGCCCATAATGATGCCAAATTTGGTATTCCAGCAGCAAATCTATCGATTGTCTATGGCGTTAAGGCAACACGCAAACTTATGGCATTGGTGGGTTTAACTGAAGCCAAACGCATACTCTACTCAGCACAACATTTCAATGCCGAACATGCAAAAAGAATAGGTTTTGTTGATCATATATCCGATTCCCCAATGAATGCGGCCTGGGAATTCACAAAAATTCTTACATCCAAAGCACCTCTAACACAAGTAGGTGCAAAGTACATTCTAAATAGCTTGGCATCTCAGGAACTAGATTTTGAAGTCGCAGATGCTCTGATTGATAGAGCCATTTCAAGTAAGGATTATGTTGAGGGACGGAATGCATTTGCCCAAAAGCGTTCTCCAATTTTTCGGGGAGAATGATGAAGCCCGCAGCATTTGAATATGTACGTCCTGAAACGATAGATGAAGCTATTCAAGCATTGGACCATGATGATGCAAAGATCATTGCGGGTGGCCAAAGCCTGCTGCCAATGATGAATTTTCGTGTGGCTCAGCCTGAAAGGATAGTTGACATCAACCGCATTGATGAGCTTAGTTTGATTAATAGAACAGACAATTGCCTTGGTATCGGTGCATTGGTACGCCATGTTGAAGCGGCCCAAAGCGATCTTCTTGCAACATATTTCCCAATTATAGCCGAGGCAATGGGCTATATAGCTCATGTGGCAATACGTAATCGTGGTACAATTGCTGGTAGTCTTAGCCATGCGGATCCTTCGGCCGAGTGGTCTTTACTGGTTACATTGCTGGAGGGGAAAATCAAGATTGCGGGTTGTAAAGGTACCCGTTTATTGGACTCATCAGACTTCTTTGTAGCACCGCTAGTAACTGATTTAGAAGAATCCGAGATTGTTACTGGTATTCTCCTTCCCTTCCTCCCAACACCCAATGGTATGGCATTTGAAGAGATTGCACAACGTGCTGGTGACTTTGCAATATTAACTGCAGCAGCTTTTGTTCACACAAAATATGACAAGTTTTCAGAGGTACGCCTCGCTCTGGGAGGTATCTCTGATGTCCCTGTAAGGGCAACAGAATTGGAAAAACTACTTACCGACAAACCGGCCACATCCGAAAGCATTGAGGACGTACTACAATTTGCCATTGAAAACTTGGAACCCATTGATGATCTCCACGCTTCAGCTGCTTATCGACTATCACTGGTTCCGACTCTCTCTCGTCGAGTTCTGAATAAGGCTGTGGAAAGAGCACTACGATGGTAGAAAAAAAACACATTTCCTTGACCATAAATGATAAGCCTCTGGAAGCTTATGTTGAACCTAGGATGTTAGCGTCAGATTTCTTGCGAGAGTGTTTGGGGTTAACCGGTACCCATGTCGGTTGTGAACATGGAGTGTGTGGGGCATGTAACATCTTGTACAATGGTCTCAGCGCTCGATCATGTTTGCTATTAGCCGTGCAACTAGATGATTCGGAGATTAGGACTGTTGAGGGACTGGGCACCATTCGAAGAATGCATCGAATACAAGAGGTGTTTCATCAACACCATGCCCTGCAATGTGGATTTTGTACACCTGGTTTTCTTATCACTGTTTATGAAATACTAAAAACTTCACCCCTATCCACAGATGAGGAAATTCGAGATGCATTGAGTGGAAACATCTGTCGATGTACTGGATACGATCACATAATTAAAGCTGTCCGTCAATTGGTTAACGAGCGCAACGGAGTATCCCAGTCATGAAAATGTATATTCTTGATGGTGGTCGTCTAACCATACGAAAAAAAATTTATCATCCTGAGTGCACTGATAACTCAGAAATGCTGGAATTACCTGTCATGGCATTCCTTTTTTGTCACCCCGAAGGTAAAATATTGTTTGATACCGGTTGTCACCCATCTACCTCAACAGATAGTCGAACTCGCTGGGGCAAATTAGCCAACGTAATGATCCCAATCGGCGACCCTTCTATAAATGTGATAAATGGGCTGGCAAATTTAGGTATAAAACCAGGCGATATCGATATTGTGGTTAACTCCCACCTTCACCCTGATCATTGCGGATGTAATGAATTCTTTACCGAAGCTAGTTTCATGGTTCACCATAAAGAACTTGCAGCCGCCCGCGCCAAGGGGAGCAGTATTCAAGGTTATTTGTCAGGGGAATGGAATCACCCAATGCCAATGATCGACATTAGTGATGGCCATGATGTGATGGGAGATGGACAACTTATTTCCGTTGATTTGCCAGGACATACCCCCGGGATGATTGGATTGAAGGTTTTATTGAAAAATACTGGCCAAATCTTTCTTGTCTCTGATGCGGTCAGTTTACGGCGTAATCTGGATAATGACGAAGTGCCAAGGAATGCTTGGAATGCCGATGCCCTAATCGAATCATACAAGATAATCCGTAAAATAGAATCCCAAGGATCAATGGTTATTTGTGGCCATGATGATGACCAATGGAAAAGTCTGAAAAAGGACCTGAATGCCTATGACTGATCCCACAGCTTACACTCGTCCTAAATATGTCGGCAAACCAATTCTAAGACTTGAAGATCCTCGTCTTCTGACCGGTCAAGGCCGTTATACTGCTGATATCCAGTTACCGCGGATGGCCCATATCGCATTTGTTCGCTCTCCGTTGGCTTATGCACAGGTAAGTAACATAGATGCTAACGAGGCGAAAGCTTTACCGGGAGTGATGGGAGTGTTCACTGCTAATGATTTTGTACATATTCCAGCAATCAAGGCTCAGTCAATTATGAAGAATTATCAAGCTACTGATTGTTCTATTTTAGCCAGTGACGTGGTTCGCTATGTTGGTGAACCTGTTGTTGCCATCGTTGCCTCAAGTCGCTATATCGCTGAAGATGCGGCAGCGCTGATCAATATCAACTACAAATCTTTGGAAGTTGCTGTAACTGCTCGAGCAGCCCTCGCCAAAGATGCACCAAGGCTACACGAGTCGTTGAGTTCAAATGTTTTATTGGAACGCATCTTCTCGTCTAGTGATGCTTTGAAAGCAATCAATATTGCTCCTCACTCGGTCTCGGGCTGTTTCAAACTGACCCGTAAATCCTCCATGTCTACTGAACCGCGTGCTTATCTAGCTGAATACAACCCTGGTCGGGACGAACTGATTCTTTATGGTTCAACCAACATTCCTGGTATTGTCAGGGATGAATTGGCTCACTTACTAAATCTTAATGGAAACCAAATACGTGTTATTGCGCCTGATGTCGGTGGTAGCTTTGGGGGTAAGGGATCACTTTATCCTGAAGAGGTAATTATTGCTGATCTTGCCCGTCGGTTGGAGATTCCACTAAAATATGTCAGCGACCGGCTGGAAGAATTGACTTCGTCAAGTCAAGCTTTTGGTGAAGAGGTAGAGGCCACGTTGGCCTTTGATGAAGATGGTAATTTCCTTGCACTGAAGGCTGAAATCATTGGTGACATCGGTGCTTATTCAATTTATCCCTGGACTGCCGCTCTAGAACCTGTCCAGGTAGCAAGTTTTCTACCAGGTCCTTACAAGCTTCCTGCCTACCACGGCCGGGTACGAGCTGTATGTACGCCCAAACCACCAACGGGTCCGTATCGAGGAGTTGGCCGACCAATGGCCGTATTTGCGATGGAACGTCTTGTTGATTTAGCAGCAGCAAAACTAGGGATATCACCAGTGGAAATTCGTCGCAGAAACATGCTTGATGCCAAGGATTTCCCCTATCGTACTGGTTCGGGTATTACTTGGAATCGTTCAGGCTTTAAGGAATGTCTTGAAGCGGTAGAGAAGGAAATTGATCAAAAAGTAGTTGAGATCAAGAAAAGCAAAAGCAATAATTGGGTTGGAATCGGTTTTGCATCCTATGCCGAACTTACCGGAATTGGCTCTCGCATCTCAGTGGCACCGGGAATGCCCATAAACACAGGATCGGAAACTGCCACCATTCGTATTGATTCAACAGGTGCGATTACGGCAAGCTTTGGTCTTGCCTCACATGGTCAAAGCCTTGAGACAACCCTCGCTCAGATTATTGCAGAAGAATTGGGTGTAAAACCGCAAGACGTGCGTATTATCCATGGTGATACTGCTGTCACCCCGTATGGCATTGGCACGCACGCTAGTCGATCAGCTATTTTGGGTGGAGGCGCTGCAATTAAAGCTACTCGATCATTACTGTCAATAGTCAAGCGAGTGGCAGCGACTTTGTTTCAGGTAAGTGAAAATCATGTGGAAACTGGGAACGGTCGTATATTTGTACCCAACACTAACCATTCGATTGACTTTAAGGAATTGGCTCGTGTTGTTTATACTGATATGACTTCCCTGCCAATGGAAAAGCGTGAAACACTTGAGGCTCAGGAGAATTTTGATCCTTACCACGGTACTACAACCTCATCTACCCACGCTGCAATTGTTGAAATTGATCCCGAAACACTCGTTATCAAACTCAGCAAATTGATTGTGGCAGAAGATTGTGGCAAGCTAATTAACCCATTGGTTGTAAATGGCCAGGTTCAAGGAGGAGTTGCTCAGGGTATCGGCGTTGCCCTTCTCGAGGAGTTGCAATTCGACAGCTCAGGACAACCGGTTACAGCAACTTTGGCTGATTACAAGGTCCCAACATCTGCGGAGGTTCCAAGTATAGATATACAACACATAGAAACAGAACTTCCAAAAACCCCGGGTGGGTTTCGCGGAATGGGTGAAGGCGGTACCATTGGAACACCCGCAGCCATCGCCAATGCAGTGGCGGATGCAGTGGCTCATTTAAATATCGACATTGATACGTTACCCATTACCTCAAGCAAACTCCATGAGATGATCATGGCAGTATCGGAACAAGGAAAGAAGGGATAAAATATGTTTTTCAATTTAGAAGGTAAAGTTGCTTTGGTTTCAGGTGGTGGACGTGATACAGGCCGAAGGATATCCGAAATGCTAGCAGCACATGGGGCAACTGTTGCTATCAATTATAACAAATCAAATCAAGAGATTGATGACGTGATCAGGGCAATAGAAAAATCTGGTGGGCAGGCCAAGGCCTATAAAACCGACATTACCCAATACAATCAAGTTTTGGCAATGATTGATCAGATAATTTATGATTTCGGACGGGTTGATATTCTGGTGAATAACGCAGGATATGTTGTTTACAAAAAATTTGTTGAATCCACACCTGAACAATGGAAGGCACAAATAGATACATGCCTTTATGGGACAATACACTGTTGCCAAGCAGTAGTGCCTCAAATGATCAAGCAATCTGGTGGACGAATTATCTCTTTGGTAGGAGACAGTTCACGCATTGGCGAGGCCAATTTGGCCCTAGCTGCAGCTGCTCGTGGAGGAACCATCGCACTTGGCAAATCATTGGCACGTGAATTGGGACAAGAGGGAATCTGTGTTAATTCCGTTTCTCTAGGTTTGGTTCAAACAGCACATTCGGATACGCAGTTCCTTGAGAAAAACATGGAAAGGATTACCAAGGCCTATCCGCTGCGTCGCATTGGAACCCCTGATGATATTGCCCCCATGGTGGTCTTTCTAGCCTCTGATGAGGCATCTTGGATTACCGGTCAAGTTATTTCAGTTAATGGTGGTTTTGCAATGCCATGACTATTTCCGGGATGTCAAGGCCAAAGTTGTTATGAGGAGAAGAGAACTTGATACGGACAGATTTGATTACTCCAATCACGGACCTACTAACTCGCTATGCCGAAAGCACACCAAAGAAATTAGCTTTTGAGGATGAAGCAAGAACCATAAACTATACTCAACTTGAGTGTGAAACCCGAAATCTTGCTACCCAGATGATTGCTCACGGGTTAAAAAAAGGTGATTCAGTCGGGGTTTGGCTTCCAAATTCTGTCAATTGGGTGGTAAGTTTTTTAGCAGTAATTCGTGCTGGTGGCGTAGCTGTCCCTATCTCGATGGACCACAAAGAGAGAGAAGTTATTTATCGGTTGCGAGACGCTGGAATTTCAATGTTGATTTTAAAACCATGTTGTATTCCGATGCTAAATGAGATTCATGCCAAAAACGACTTGAAATTTCCGAAGATCATTTTGGATGACGAAAATGCAAAAGGACATATGTCCCTGAAAGCATTAACCAGTACGATTAGTCATGATCTGCCAATTGAAAATATGCATGCGGTATCAATGACGCTCTACACCTCTGGAACTACCGGGCAGCCAAAAGGTGTTCAACTTACAACTCACTCAATGCTTTGGGTTAATGCATCGTGTTGGAATCCCATCTTTGGGCTTAGGACTGACGATGTTATACTCTCTCCTCTACCTCTTTATCATTCTTATGCTCTCAACTTCTGTGTTCTTAGTATAATTGCCAATGGAGCAACCGCATACATCATGGAACGGTTTTCATCCAATCAGGCAATACGGTTATTGCAAAGCAATCGTTTTTCCTTGATGCCAGGTGTGCCGACCATGTTCCATTATATGATGATCAAAGCGAAAGAACTAGGTATAAACCCATTTCAGAATCTACGTCGTTGCTGTTCGGCGGGTGCTGTCATGCCGGCCTCATTAAACATGGAATTTGAACAGCTCTTTGCGACAGAGTTACTTGATGGTTATGGTATCACCGAAACTTCTACTATGGTCACGATCAATTGGCCGAATTCGCTCAAACCACCCGGATCTTGTGGAATTCCACTACCTGGTTTAGCGGTACGCTTGATTGATTCGGCTACTGGTTTAGATGTCCAACAAGGGACTGAAGGTGAATTGATTTGTCGGGGTCCCAATGTCATGCGGGGTTATCTAAACAAGCCCGAAGCCACAGCACAAGTACTTAAGGATGGTTGGTATCATACAGGAGATCTGGCGAAGATGGACATTAACGGTTTTTTGACCATTTCAGGTCGGCTCAAGGAACTGATCATTCGTGGTGGACAGAACATTGCCCCTACAGAGGTTGAAGAAACCATCCTTCAGATGAATGGGGTGTGTGATTGTGCTATTGTTGGCATCGACCATGAAACTCTAGGTGAGGTACCGGTAGCCTTTATAGTCACAAACGAAGGATTTGAATTAGATTTGAAGGCGGTTCGGACATTTTGTGCTGATCAACTCAGTGCCTATAAATTACCCAACGATTTGCAGACAATCTCTGAAATCCCTCGTACAGGATCTGGTAAAATCATGCGTTTCAAACTCCGTGATTTATACGAATCAGGAGGAGAATAGTGTTAACCAAGGATAGGCACATGACTCCCTTTATCTTCAACACCACCAAGACAATAGTTTTTGCATCTGGTGTTACATCAAACTTAGCTCAGGTCACTGGTTCTGTATTGGGTGAAATCGTTCTGTTAGTAACTGATCCTGGTATACGTGATTTAGGCCTCGCTGAACCTGCTATTGCTTCATTGAGGACTGCTGGAAATACCGTCGTGATGTTCGATACTATAGAAGCGGATCCCTCACTTGAAACTTTAATGCGTGCGGTTGAGTTTGGACACACCACTGGGGTAACAGGTGTCTTGGGTTTCGGTGGGGGTTCTTCCTTGGATGTGGCAAAGCTTGTTGCCTTGTTACTTGGGTCAAACGAGAATCTGGATGATGCCTGGGGAGTCAATCAAGCCAAGGGCCCTCGCCTACCACTTGTTCTAGTACCAACCACTGCCGGTACTGGATCTGAAGTTACACCTGTGGCAATCATAACCGTTGGAGCTGAAGAAAAGCGTGGTGTTTCATCACCAATTATTCTACCGGATATAGCCATTCTAGATGCCGATTTGACTTTGGGATTACCTAGCCTTATTACTGCTACAACAGGTGTTGACTCAATGGTACACGCCATTGAGGCCTTTTCATCAAGATCAAGCAATAATAATCCCCTATCCAAGTTACTTGCTAGCGAGGCTCTTCACCTTTTAGGGGCCAATATAAAAACTGCTGTCTTCAGTGGTCAAAACAGGGCAGCACGAAGTGGCATGATTTTAGGAGCAATGCTTGCAGGACAGGCTTTTGCAAACTCTCCAGTAGCAGCAGTGCATGCTCTGGCATATCCTATCGGTAGTACTTTTCATATTCCCCACGGTCTTTCGAACGCATTGGTTCTGCCTCATGTTATGCGATTTAATGCCCCCAATGCCCACAGACAATATTCTGAAATCGCTACTGCGGTTTTTCCCAAATTAGCTGAAATCAAAGGAACTCATGCCCGCTGTGATGCCTTCATTGAAGCGCTCGCTGCGTTGTCAAAGGAACTTGGTATGGCAACCCGGTTACGCGATGTAGATATTCCTCAGAGCGCATTAGTGAAGTTGTCTACAGATGCTATGCTCCAAACTCGTCTTTTAGTGAATAATCCTCGAGTCATTAACGAAAATGATGCACTTGAAATTTATAAGGCCGCTTGGTAATGAATCAACGACTTCATCCTGGAACACGAACTGACTATGTTGATTTCTATCCCTTGCAGACAAGATGGAAAGATAGCGATATCTACGGACACCTGAATAATGTTGTATCATATTCACTATTTGATACTGCTGTTAATGGTTGGCTGATTAAAAAAGGATTGTTAAATCCCAATACTGATAACACTTATGGAGTTGTTGCTGAAACCGGATGCAGATACTATAGCGAAATGGGTTTTCCTGATACTATAGATGCAGGGTTGCGCATCACATATATTGGGACTAGCTCTGTCCGGTATGAAATTGGTTTGTTTCGTAACGATCAAAACCTTGCTTCATCTGAAGGCTTTTTTGTCCACGTTTATGTAGCTAGGAGTAACCATAAACCAGTTCCAATCAAAAATTATCAGCGCAAGGCATTCGAAAGCCTTATACCAAACAAACCATCAAGTTGAACCATATAAACTAGCGGCCTCATTCCAAAAATCGTGGTAACTATTCAGCACTCCTGTAATGAAAGTACGGTATTGGCAAGAATGCCTAACAATGCAATGTCTTTTTGATCTTCATAGAAGATGGTTGACCTTGTCGGTTTTGATATAATACAAAATTGTATCTTGTCATATAATCTCATATTTACAGTTTCCAAAACTTTGTATTGAGTGGCAAGGTGTTTAACGTGAAGACTGATGTATGAGAAATTGGTTTTGATGTTTTTCATTCCCCTGTTTTTGATATCTTGTGGTGGTGGAGGGTATTCAGGCCTACCTTGTACTGTTCAAGGATGATAACCATTGCGAAAATCTACAATGATATTGATGATCTAGACAATCGGTTGGCTAGAGGATATTGGTTTCACATATAGGTTAATTTAGATGGTATAAAATTATCTAAGTAGAGTTGAGGGTTTTCGTGAGGACAAAAATGATTGCTCCTGTTATACCATGGTTACCCAAAAGCTTTACCCGATGCAGATGGATTCTTCTTTATGGCCTTGTTCTAGGCTTGTTACTAGTATCTAATACCTTATCTTCCCAAACAACCAAACCACCGCTGACCGAGGTCGCCCTGAGACAGGCCGAGGATCTTCTTGCTTCCGGTTATTTTTCCGAAGCCTTGGAGGGGCTTGAAAGCTACCATCTTGCCGGGGATAATCACCAGGCCCATTTTATCAAGGGGCTGGTATCCCTTGAACTAGCCATCCAAACGATGGAGGAAGCCAAGCGTAAGGAATTGCTGGACCAAGCGGTCGTGTCCTTTCGTACCATCCTCAATGACGAACCAGATGTGGTACGGGTCAGATTGGAACTCGCCCGAACCTTTTTCTATCAAGAGAAAGACCGCCTTGCAAGGGAAGAGTTTGAACGGGTCCTTGCCGGGGAACCCTCCGAGGCTGTACAGTCCAATATCAAGGATTTTCTTGAGGCCATACACAACCGGCGTCGTTTACAGTGGTCCCTCAGTGGTCAACTGTTCTGGGAAAGCAATTTCAACAACGCTTCGGTGGACCCAAAAATCAATCTGTTTGGGATCCCTTTTCAATCCGACAATGACAAACCAGAGTCCACTCTAGGTTTTGTGGTCAGCACCCAGGGAACCTATCGCTACCCTTGGTCGAACCAAGTTGACCTTTTAGCCGGAGTCGGTTTGCACCGAACGGAATTCCCGGGATCCGCTTCCGACAGCACGGTTCTGGATTTTTCGTTCGGTCCGGAGTTTCAGGTCGGGGATCGGAATCTAGTGGGCATCGAGGGTCAAGTGTTGTTCAATTTCAATGACAGGTTCCCCTACCAAAGGTATGGGAGCCGATTAAGGTTCACTCGTATCATTGACAATCGTACCATCCTGGGTTTCAATCTGGACATGGGCCAACGCAGGTATCAGGATGCTACAGACAAGATCAACAATGCCCAGGAATTTGATGTGGGTATGGATATGGAATACCGGGTCAATCCTACGATCACCATCAATGCCGGGGGAGGGCATGGTCGCTCCAAGGTTAAGGCCAATTCGAAAAATAATACCCGGCTCTCTCTAAATGGCAGTATTACGGCCCTCTTGCGGAACGGGTATACAATTGGTCTTTCGGCCAACATCACCCGGACAAAATACCAAGGTCAACCGGGCATTCCAACTGATGATCGACAACCCCGGGACGACAAGTTCCTTTCCCTGCAGACCACCGTCCTGCGTCGGGATTTCACCATAGGGGGATTCAGCCCACGATTAGGTGTGATCCACAGTCGTCTGGATACCAACGCCCAAGCCAGCTCCTACCGCAACAACCGTCTTCAAGTGACCTTGGTTCGTCAGTTTTGAGACAAGGTATAACTCCCTCTTTACCGATCGGTATCTTCTACAAAATACTTATAAAGAAATTAAAAAATCGAGCGAGGAGTTTTTGTGAAACTGGCATTGAGGAATATTTGGATTTTCATCTTGCCATTTGAGCCCAAAGTAATCCCCTTTTGAATACAGTCAAAACTTTCTATTGAATGTCAGGAAAAATGTACGGCCCCAACCTGCAGCCTCGGGTCCATCAACTCTATTCGGATTTGCAGTGTCTACCGTGAGACTTTCATTGGTAAGATTAAATACACCTACCGTTAAACGGCCCTTTTCCATTCCCCAAGGGTTTTTCCAGTCCACATAGAAATCATGACCCAACCAGTCATCATAGTTGCCTGTATTCGACTGGTTTCGGAAACCTTCACGGTAATTCACAGTCCAGGTTGCAGTTACGTCTCCTCGCCGGGCTTCAAATCTACTTCGTACCATATTCTCGGAAGTGGCATACCGTCCGGTAGTACTTTCAACTGTGCGGGTGGCTTCAATAACATGCCGCCAAGCACCGCTTAATGTAATCTCCCCCCAATCCGTTTCATAGCTTTTCCGGTATCGGGTCGTGACTCCTGAAATTCTGGTATCAACAATATTTGTAAAACTATCATAGATTGTTAGTGCTCCACCAGCAGAACTTTCGATGCAGTCAGTATTTTGATTCCCACTACATTCCGGCAGGTTGAAAATTGCCCATGTTGCATTGCGAAGCCCCGGCAACCCCTCGCGCTCCAAACGATACCATTCAACATCTAGAAAGAGGGATTCCCAATCAAACCCGGCACCAAAGGCAATACGCTTGGCTTCCGAGGGTTCAAGTTTTGGGTTGCCTTTTATTTCTCTGGTTACCTGTCTAGGTGTTTGATTAGTACACTCACGTGGATTGTCTGTGAAATTATCGGGAACACACCTTACATAGGGATGATCCTGGGCCGAAGTGCTATAGAGACTCAACGTTGAGGGAGCTCTGTCACCTGTACCCCAGGAACTTCGTAATGTCAGAACACTGTTTGGGCGATATTCTGTCGATAGATGATATGTTCGAAGTTCTCCCAAATCACTATAATTGTCATGGCGAGCTGATGCCCTGAAATCCGTTGTGGTGGTTACAGGAAAAACCATGTCTCCAAATACCGCTATGGACTTACGTTCTCCTTGATAACTGACTCCTCCTGAACCAAGGACCTCGTTTACATCGAAATCTTCTCCTTGATTGTTATAAAAACGCAGGATGGAATGTATATTTGAGCTATCGATTTCAAATCCAACCAACCAAGGTACTTGTCGTTCCGCTATAGCAAAAGTTTGTCCTTCAAAAGTTATTCTGGCTCCGATATATTCCTGACCGAAATCAACATTTTGCTCCAGACTAGATTTCTCTATGGCTTCCTGATTGTCAGGTGACGTCGGATCTGCAGGATCGTAATTTCCTGCTTCAATCTCTTGCTGGATAGTATCAATATGGACAAAAGTATTGCCTATCAGTGAACCATTGAGGTTATAGAAACTCAGTGAAGTTTTGTAATCGATATTGTCTGTCAGATGTCCGTCAATGCCAAATGAGAGATCATATTCATCATATTTTGAATGCCAGTCACGGTTGCCATGACCCCGAAACCGATGAGCAATTACAAATATATCATTATTAGCAGCTGTAAATGCATTACCGGGGTATGTTTCTGCAAATTGGGTATTGATATTAGCAAGTAGGTCCTGATTAGCAGAATTTATTCCAAACCTTAGGGTTCCAACTGAGGGAGCATATCTGAACAACGATTCCCCTTGACCAATATTCGCATACAGGTGAAATTCATGTCCTCCCTCAAGAGGAATTTCCAAATTAATGATCGCTGTTCTTTGCTCAAATTTCGAAGTGTTCCAAGCGATGTTCCCATATGCAAATCCACATCCCTTATCCCCAGCCGGAGATCCCGGCGGCCTTAATAGGGGGCCGGTGTACCCATCTTCAGTGTCACATTCTCCCAATGGCAAAGATCTTATTATCCCGTCGCTTATATCAAAAACATAAAGAGTATTTCCACCTAGACTAACATTCTTTGCTTCTCTGAACGAGCCACCCTCTTTCCATGTGGAACGGCTGTATTCCCGGCTATTTGAAGGGATTTCCTGGCGCTTGAGAACATCAACACCGATAGACATACGTCCTCCATTTTCCGAGATTTTACCACCCCAGAAAATACTGCCCTGCCAACTCTCGCCACCACCTTCGCTTGGTACTCGTGTAAGTGTCCGAGTTTCAACCCCATTAAAATCCTTCCGTATGACTACATTGATAGCACCATTAACGGCAGCACCACCATATTGCCCAAGGCCTTCTCCGCTTAGAAGTTCAATACGTTCAATTGCTGAAAGAGGCAAGGTATCGAGGTCACTAGTACTAAGGGCATAAGGTCTACCATCAACCAGAATCAGTAAAGTTTGCCCTCCGGCATAAAAGTAACGGACGATGCCGGTATCAAGCAATTCCTCAAGTGTCTCTGCACCGGATCTTTCTATAAAGTCTCGGTCGCGTGCCGCAATGACCCGCACATCCGGGCCGAGTGAATCTGGCCAGACAGTACTTCCGGTAACTACAAAAAGTAGAAATGGTAACAAAATTCGAGAGTAAATCTTCATAAGAAAATTAATAAACTGCAACCTTGCTTAACCTACAGAGACTGAAGCAGTTAACCATAATTCCTTGTAGGTTCTGAAATTTTAGAGAGTGTTTGTATTCCAAAAAAAAGTCAAAATACAATTTTGGTATTTAAGCCACATAGATTCTTTTTAAATGGGCTGAAAAATTTAAATGACATGGTTGGTTTACAATACAAATTCCCCCTATCTTGATTCTCTTATCATTGCAGTTTCCGGAAACAAACCGGAAGTACGACCTTATCATGATGAGTGAACCTGAAACAGACGGTCAATGAACTATAATTGGCCTTAACCCGACTTCGATACTGAATCGGTTGTGGGAAATTTCATTTAACCCTCGATTTCCAACAAATCATCGAGTTGACAGTTCCCGATTTCGCTAGGCAATCCTGTGCAAGGATTTGGAAGGAAGTAATCGTATCTGTCTTGCAGATTGTATCATATTCACCAGTACATTGATTAGGGGTTTATATAAAATAATCACTTGTCTTTTGAAATAACTAAAAATTTGATAAGGGAAACGCTTATGTGCTCTTTCAGGGTAAAGGACAAAGATGAATCAGGGGAATGTGACTTACTAAACCATTTAATTTTTTCAAAATGTTATAATGATAATTTCAAAATCAAGAGAGGGAATTTGAATATTAATCCCTATGTCAGAAATCAATCAAATGCTTAGAGGGGGGTAGAACCGCAATCCGAATCCTTAATATTTCCTTTTTGAGATATATTATTTTGATAGTATATGTGCTATCAATCAACAAGAGTATTGCTCAAAATTGTTTCAGAGAAGGTGAAGGCTATACAGAGCCGATTTTCAAACACCTAATTGAGAATGGAAACATAAACATTACTGTTGAAGATACCAAAATAGAAACACTTGGTGGATGTTCATTTAACAGTAGAAAAGCAATTGGTGCATACAGGGACCAGAAACCAGGTCTATAAGATGCTAGCGAAGGAAATATCGCTATTACTGTCAAGAACACAAGAATCGATACCAACACTAAGGGAATTAACCAATCAAGCAACGAGGGTATATGGGCTTGGCATAAGGGAAATGGCAGTATTAGCCTGAAACTCAGTGATTCTATTATCAATATAAATGGAACCTCGAGTTCAGCAATTTTAGCCTTTCATGATTACGGCTCTTTTCACTCTATCAGTGATGTCGACGAGGATACTGACACCAGTGTTTCCATAACGATCTCCCGAAACACTATCTCGACTAATGGGTGGCGTGGTCGTGGCATATGGGCTAGTACATCTGGCAAAGGTGATTTAAGAATTACCTCGACATCAAATCATATTACGACAGAAGGGTTTGCAGCCCATGCAATCCTAGGCAATCAGTATGGAATTGGTGACAATGTAATTACCTTCACGAAGGACAGCATTACTACTAAGGGTGTAACTGCATATGGTCTATCTGCTCAGCATTCAAATACAGGTGATATCAACATCACCTCAACATCAAACGACATTACGACAGAGGGGTTGTCATCCCATGCCATCGTAGCCATCCATACAGGTAATGGTGACATTGTAATTACTTCCTCGGAGGATAGCATTACCACAAAAGGCAGGGGCTCAATTGGAATTGTTGCCCTGCATACGGGAACTTCGAACGATAAGAGCATCACTATCAACTTTGATGGTCAAATTCACACGACAGGTGAATTATCGGAAGGAATCAGAATTGGACGATTGTTGTCGGGTGGGGTTGTCGATGGAGGTGGTGTATTTGACGTAAGCGGCTATCGCATGCAAAGGATCAATCTGAACGGCCATATCAATAGTGCCGGGACGGGTGTTTACCTTGCTGGCGGCGGCAGGGTGTTCATAGGACCAAAGGGAATAATCAATTCAGGGTCTCGAAAAGTCATCCTTGCTACCGGTGATACCCCAGGAGACAATCCGGGGGAATCTATTCCTCCAAAACTTTATCTGGATATAAATTTGGATGGTCGAGACATTGCCGATGTCATCGGTGATGATGGCTGGATACTTAATGACAATGGGGGAACAACTATTGTCATAAACGGGGTAAAACTGCATGACAGTTCAACTGGTGTCATACCTGATGCATATGCAGCGAATGGGATCACGTATATCAAAATTAGACCAGATGGGGTACGAGTGGATCATACTCAGGATCAATTGGTAATTTCTGAACGGCAGTTAGGGGTTGTAGCTGATCGTGATTTTTCGGTAGACGATTTTATTTTGCTTATAATCCCTGGAGGGGCCCTCTATGATTTATTACCAAACTATTTGTTGAACCTTAACAAACCGATATTATCGTTTTCGGAGATTAGGAAGGATTCTACCAGCTCACCTTTCTGGATAAATCTTTCGACCAATCATCAAACCTTTTATCCTAGGGTTTCAACCACTGGAACGAAATATAGATCCCAAATCAATGGCTTTGAGTTGGGCACAAATTTCCTTCTTGGTGACCGTCTGGTTGGTACCACTTTTATTCGGGCAGTGGAAGGATCAGCCAAATTTTTAACTAATACTGAAATGGGGGGGGGGTAAAATTCAAACCAATGGCTACGTTCTAGGTCTTGAAATTGATTATGAAGGGGTTGATGGGTGGTATGCTCGAAGCACATTCCTCGCAGCCGACTACAATCTTGATTTTCACTCGACAAGCCAAGGACTCGTTGCCAAAGGAATTGAGTCTAGGGGAGTATCATTGGATCTTGAAGTGGGAAAAACGATAAAACTGGATCGTGGTATTGAACTTCAGCCCCGAGTTGGCATCAGGCAAATAGCTGTCTTTGTAGAGGATTTTACTGATCAAATAGGATCGTCTGTCAAAATGCCTAAGAACATCCATCGTGCCATCAATATTGGTCTAGATACCAGAATAGCAAAAACTACCACCCGAATGGGCCGAGACCTGGTTTGGCAAGCTTCGATAGATTATGAGAAAAGCTTTAAAGGGAAAGATACTCGAATAAACGTATCAGGTGAGGATTTAATAACCGTTGCCCATAGTGAACGAATTGGATTAGGTTTAGGTGGTAAATGGGAGCGGGACGGTTCCTTCATTGAAGGGAAAGTCAGGGTTTCAGCCTCAAACTCCGAAAATATCCACGTTGCTAGCGAATTGACTTTCGTTGTTACATTTTAGCTGTTATCCGATTGGCCGACTGTCTTGCTCATGCCGAGTTTTTTTGTTTAATCCCAAATGAATAGTTCCCTTAAAACTACATGAGGTGGTTTTTTTTACGCCCCTCATAAATTTAATATCTTGGGGATTTCTTTGGGATCAAGGATGAAGAGTGTCCGCATTGAGGTCTTGATCCTGATTTATGTCTGGATTGTGAGAGATCCGTATGGATCATGGCTGCAATTTCATACTGTTTGAGCAAAAGAAAAACATGGAGAACTAATTTATTTATTAACATCACCCAGTTGCTCAATAGCCTCTATCATAGGTCAAAAATAATATAAGGGAACCTCAATCAAATATATAAAAATGAGGTTTGTTCGCTTGACGTTCAGAATTTATTATCAAAGTATTGACAACACTACCTGCATGCATAAGTTAGGAAAATAAG
>CAZHIL010000487.1:0-2358 GCA_964532985.1 uncultured Albidovulum sp.
TCAGGGTATGCAACAGTACCTATACCGTACGTTTTGGCGTTAGGCTTGGTAACAGGATGGAAACCTTCACCGGATATCGTAGTGTTCATTCGGAGCACATGGAACCGGTCAAGGGTGGTATAAGATATAGCCCACATGTCAATCAGGATGAAGTTGAGGCCCTGGCCTCTCTAATGACGTACAAATGTGCCATGGTGGAGGTTCCCTACGGAGGTTCGAAAGGTGGTCTCTGTATTGATCCAAAAGCATATACCACTGAGGAGCTAGAGCAAATTACCCGAAGATTTGCTTATGAATTGATCAAGCGTGACCTGATTAATCCCAGCCAAAACGTTCCTGCCCCGGATATGGGAACCAGCCAAAGGGAAATGGCCTGGATTGCTGATCAGTACAGCAGGATGAATACTACGGACATTAATGCCAGAGCATGTGTTACTGGCAAACCCCTTAATTCTGGTGGTATCGCAGGTAGACTTGAAGCAACCGGACGGGGTGTCCAGTACGCCTTGCAGGAATTTTTCAGACATTCGGGTGATGTAAAACGGGCTCGTCTTTCGGGAAGTTTAAGGGGTAAAAAAGCCATTTTGCAGGGTTTGGGAAATGTCGGCTATCATGCTGGACTTTTTCTTTCGACCGAAGATGAAGTATCCATTATAGGATTGATTGAAAGAGATGGTGGTCTTTACAATGAGGAAGGTCTGGATATTGAAAATGTATTTCAGCACATTCAAGCCACTGGAGGGGTCAAGAATTATCCTAAGGCAAAATTCATTGAAAATGGCTACGCCCTGCTGGAAGAGGAATGTGATATTTTGATTCCGGCTGCCATTGAAAGAGTGATCACTTCCGAAAACGCCGACAGGATCAAGGCCAACCTAATTATTGAAGCTGCCAATGGTCCCATCACGGCACCGGCTGATGATATTCTCGTGGAAAATGGGATTGTTGTCATACCCGATATGTATGCCAACGCCGGTGGTGTCATCGTGTCCTATTTTGAGTGGGTCAAAAACCTTAGTCACATAAGATTTGGTCGAATGCAGCGAAGACAGGAAGAATATCGTAGCAGGTTATTGGTCGAGGAACTTAATGACATGTTCCAAAACACAACCTTGAATGTTAAATTTTCAGAGAAATTCATTAATCGCTTTCTACAAGGGGCCGGTGAGATGGAACTGGTAAGATCAGGTTTGGATGATTCGATGCGTCTTGGCTATCAGGCCATAAGTGAAATCTGGAACAGCAGGGATGATGTTGCTGATCTGCGTACCGCAGCCTATCTCGTGGCTATCGAAAGAGTGGCAGCAAGTTATGCATCCAAGGGGCTGTAAGACATATTCCAGCTGGTCCCTTAGAACTTGAATCATAAGTCATAAAATACGGCAATTCTAGTCGGTTGTTAGAAAATTTAGACCGTTATTTGACCAAAGATGGGTTATTCTGTCCTGTATTTTTGAGAATATTCCTTTTGGAACAAGCTTTTAGATTACAGGAGTATGTTTTGGCCTTAGCTAGTTCAACTTGGTGGCCGCACAAGAAAACGAGTATATCCGAGAACAACGAGAATCTGTGGAATTCCGCATGGCTTCGGAAGAGATTTAGGATGCCCAATGGCTAGCTATCTGTTAGTAATCAGGCAAGAGCGCTTACCAATTGCAAGTAAATGAACACAAGGGCCGGAACGTGAATCATTTTCATTTTTACTGAATTTATTCTTGCCTTACTAGAGTGTAATTGTATTTATTGAAGATACCGTAAAGAGCATTTTGTGGAGGTATCACCTGTCAATTGGCCTTTGCATTTGGACGGTGGGCTTGGCAAGGGAGCTCTTTCGCAGGACACTTCGGGTGGTCTCCGACCCCAATGAGCTAAGGAGACGTTGCTACTGCGAGAAATAGATACCGCACCGTACCTAGTACAGTGCGGTGTTCTTTTTTTGTATCAAATGATTATTCCAACAAATCGTCCTGCTGGATTTTTTTCAGGAAAGACCGTAATAATTGACCAGTGCTTGCCGTGCTTATTATTTTCCCTCAATTCGAGTACCCCCTTCCATTCTGATTCCACACAAGCAGGCGACAATTAGGCCATGATTCACCTGTGTAGTAGAGTTTGGTGCCTGGAGGTACAATCGAGGCAACAAATTCCGTCAGGAGAGTATGACCTTCCTCATCAATGAAGCCAAGGTTCCGTATTTCGTTTCCATGTTCGTGTTGGATATGCTTTAAACCAAAACCCCAAATATTTTTGTGGAAACCCAGAAAAAGGTATATATCCGCTTCAATCGATTTCAGCTGAGGTTCTCTTGGAATTTTAAGATTCTTAATCATTCCAATTGAATTAACATTAGTATCAGGA
>CAZHIL010000488.1:0-2146 GCA_964532985.1 uncultured Albidovulum sp.
GCAAATCACAAAAACCAAGAAATTCAAACCAGTAAACCCTGATAAAATTGTGATTACCTTGTAGGGAAAGGGTGTAATTCCAGCGATAATCACCGCCCAACTGCCATAATTGTTATAATGATCTGCAAATTGACTGTAATAGGTTTCCTTTCCGAGTGCGTTAAGAATGGGTTGTCCAATTTCTTCAAACAGAAAAGCCCCTATGAAATATCCCCCCATACCTCCCAAAACCGATGCAATCAGACACACACCTGCAAAATGGAAAGCCCTAGAGGGATGAGCAAGAATCATTGGGATCAATATTACATCCGGAGGTATCGGAAAAATTGAGCTTTCAAAAAAACTCACGAGTGCCAAAAACCAGAGAGCATATTTTGATCTGGCTTTCTCCTTTACCTTGTAGTACAAAGTTCTCATTGCTATTCGTATCAGTGTAATCGGTACAAATTCTTCTTGTCTTTTCAGTTGGTATTGTTCATGCAACAGTTAAAGTAATTATAGCAACCATGGATTTACTCCAATAAATTATGGAAAAATAAGGGGATTATATACTTGAATACCCAGGCTCACCTGATCATTGGTACAGCTGCATTTTCCAAGCCAAACCAGTGGAAAATTAATCTGGCGGCCCTTGCCGGGTCACTGATACCTGATCTCTCCCTCTATGTACTATCCGTATATTACCTATTCTTTGCTGGTGTTTCACCTGGAATTGTATTTGGGGAAATGTATTTCTCCGATCAATGGCAAAGCATTTTTTCAGTGGACAATTCCTTTTTCGTGTGGGGGATTATTGCAGGAGCGGGCTTTTATTTTAAGAATAATGTTGTTAAAATTTTTGGATTGGCAGGATGTCTGCATCTCGCCCTGGATTTACCACTTCATAATGATGATGGGAGGGCGCATTTTTGGCCTTTAAGTGACTGGATATACTCCAGCCCGATAAGCTATTGGGACCCAGACCACTACGGCAATATTTTCGGTCCATTGGAAGCGCTATTATGTATAGTATTATGCATCATTCTGGTCTTCAGGTTTCGATCTATTAAAGCAAGAATTGGCATTATTCTTCTTGGATTTCTAGAAACGCTTTTCATTTTAATGAGTGTCCTCAACCCACTTTAACTTAAGAACAGCACTTGAAGTTCCCAACAAATGATAATATTGAAGTGTTTGGGCCCGAGTGGCGGAATTGGTAGACGCAGGGGACTCAAAATCCCCCGACTTCGGTCATGCGAGTTCGAGTCTCGCCTCGGGCACCATCAATCTTTACCTGCTTGGTCATGATTAAATTATGGGAAGGCTCTTTAATGGCAAGTACCATGAAGAAACCAAGTAAAACTGCTGAGTTGGTTTGTGCAGCTAGGGCAGGACATACATTACAAGAAAAAAAACCGATTTATTCGGATCCATTGGCAATTAAATTGTGCAGGGGGTTTTGGAAATGGGTTGCCCAGAACAAAAGCCTGAACTGGTTCATGATGAATATTATTTTGAAGAAAATTTCACCGATCATACCTGAAATTATTGTCAGGGCAAAGTTTTGCCGGGAAGTCTTTGATGAGTATGTCCGGAATGGTTTGAAGCAATTTGTAATCCTCGGAGCTGGTTATGACAGTATTGCTTACAGTGACGATTTTCCGACCGATCTAAAGGTATTTGAAATTGATCTTGAAGTAACCCAAACCGAAAAGCTGGCCAGATTGGCAGAAAGTAACATAAACAATCTTTCACATATATCATATCTCCCCGCAAACCTTTCGGTCGAATCCCTTGATCAAGTTCTTGGCAATAGTGAGTTTGATTTTTCAAAAAAAACACTGGTTTCTTGGTTTGGTGTATCCTATTACATTCCCAAGGAAGGTTATTTAAACACCTTGCGATTTGTAAAAAATCATCTGGCCCCGGGTTCTGCAATTATTTTCGACTTCCTGCTCCCTCCTGAGGATATACCCGGGGAGTGGAAAACTGTTGCTGAAAAATGCGGAGATTTTGTAGCAATAAGGGGAGAACCATGGATCAACAGGATGAACGAAAGTGATTTGCTTGCAGATTTGGGTGAACTTGGTTTTGTTGATCCAAAAATATTCTTACCGGAACAGATTGAGCAGGAATTTATAAACGCTGATTTTGATTTCCCTCATAT
>CAZHIL010000489.1:0-2417 GCA_964532985.1 uncultured Albidovulum sp.
GCTGCAGCGTCAGGTCTTGTGGCTATCAAAAGAAAGGCGGCATCGCCCATGGTTGCAATTAGAGTTGCAACAACGGCACCGAAACTTGCATGACCAGAAGAATAGGCTGCAACAACGACAACAGCACCCCCACATCCAGGTATAGCCCCCAGAAATGCAGCAAGTGGGATTTCAAGGGTTTTGGATCTTTTAAGCACTTCTCCAATATTGAATCCCATGAGGCGTTCGGCACCATACACCAACAACAAGGTCGCTGCCACAAATACACTTATCTGAGTATAGGCATCAACAATCATTTCCCTTGTCAACTGTCCAAGATGACCCGGCCAAAGGGCAAGGCAAATCAACAATAGGGCAACAAGAGGTCGCCTTGATCCTCTCGGAAAAATGTTTCTGATGGACCTGCCAAGTGAAATTTGGTTGATGTAATGCGTTTGTCTGGTGAAATTCATCTTACTTGCAATTGAGAATCATTATCAATTATTCATTTAAAGCACCAATTCCCATTAATCAAGTAATCACTAATAAAAATAAAAAATTGACTTACATTTGCAGAATGTTTCAAATTCCATCAAATCTAGCTGAAGCCAATGAATTCATACAAAGGCTTCCATTCTCCAAGGCCCTCAATATGAGGGTAGAAGAAATTGGCGAATGCAGGGCGGTAATGACAGTTCAGTATGATTTGCAGCTAATTGGCAACCCTTCAACCGGAGTAATCGATGGTGGAGTGGTAACGGCATTGATGGATACATGTGGTGGATTGGCTGTATTGATTCATCCGGAGGTTAACCCCCCAATGGCCACTTTGAATCTTAAGGTTGACTATATGCGACCAGCCAATCCTGGACAGGAAGTTTCAGCTGAAGCCGTATGTTACAATGTAACCAGAACCGTAGCGTTTGTTAGGGTTATGGCCTTTGATGAAGATAGAAAAAGACCTGTTGCAACAGCACTTGCAAATTATACGTTGAATTGAGCAATGAGCAAGTCAGATACAGTAAATTTCAAGGAGCAAAACCTCTATAAACAAGTATTTGAGGGTATTCCATACCTGAAGTTATTAGGGGGCAGGTTGGAATTTGCAAATGATGAACTGAGGGTTGTCTTGCCCTACAGCAAGCAAATTATAGGTAATCCTGATCTACCAGCTATACACGGCGGAGTAACAGCTTCGCTTCTGGAGATTACTGCCAAGGTTACTTTGTGCCTGAAGATATTGTCAACGGGTCACCAATCCGAAACCAAATTCCCCATCCTCAGTGATCAGGATTTGGAACTACCAAAAACAATATCCTTTTATGTTGATTATCTTCGTAGTGGTAAACCCTTGGATTCATTTGCGAAGGCTAAAGTATACCGGATGGGAAGAAGGTATGCTTCAGTCCAGGTCGAGGCTTGGCAGGATGATAAAAGCAGAATGTTTGCTCAGGGTACCGGTCATTTTCTCCTGATTTAGATCATGGTTAATTTTGCAGCAGGCGAGATTACTCATCGGCGAATTCTCAAAATCGCCATTCCCATATTGCTTTCAAATGCAACCGTTCCCATTCTTGGTGCAGTAGACACAGGTGTTATTGGTCAACTGGGTGAAGCTGCACCAATTGGTGCAGTAGGTCTCGGCTCCATAATAATTACAACAATTTACGGCCTGTTTGGATTTCTGCGGATGGGAACATCCGGACTTGCCAGTCAGGAAAGGGGAAAAGGGGATGATTACGAATTGTCAATGATCATATTCAGGTCATTGATGATTGGATTCGTATTGGGGGTACTGGTTCTGATCCTCCATTTTCAATTGTTTTATCTAGTAATGAAAATTGTACCGGCATCACCCGAAGTTGAACGGTTGACCGAAGATTATGTATCGATAAGAATTTTTTCGGCACCCGCAGCAATTGCCACCTATGGCATCACCGGCTGGTTGATTGCTCAGGAAAGAACACAATCAGTCCTGATCCTGCAATTGGCCATGAATGGCTTGAATGTCATACTCGACATTCTGTTTGTATTGGGTCTGAATTATGGTGTTGAGGGGGTTGCATATGCTACCTTGATCGCCGAGTGGTTTGCCTTGTTTCTTGGCCTTTATCTTTGCAAGGACGCCTTGTGGATAAAGTTCTGGGAAGAAATCTCCAGGATTTTTGATCGAGCAAAATTCAACAGAATGGTTTCTGTCAATTCAGATATCCTCATCAGGTCACTATTTCTGGGATTGGCTCTTGTCTCTTTTTTATTTCTCTCATCAGACTTTGGTGATATTACGCTTGCAGCCAACCAGATACTTTTGCAATTTCTGTTTTTCACCGCTTATGCCTTGGACGGGTTTGCGTTTTCATCCGAAACTTTGGTGGGACAATCGATAGGTGCCGAAAACAGGCCAGCCGTACGAAAATCATCCATACTTACCAGTGTCT
>CAZHIL010000490.1:0-2758 GCA_964532985.1 uncultured Albidovulum sp.
GCCATCACTCTCATGGATTTGACCACCCTTGCGGGTGATGACACGCCCGGAAGGGTAACAAGACTTGCTGCCAAGGCACAAAACCCGGTATCCATGGAAATCCTTCAAAAACTCAAGGTCGAGAAGTGCCATTTGAATGTAGGTGCGGTTTGTGTTTATCATGAAATGATTATCCCGACACTTGATGCCTTGAAGGGTTCATCAATTCCGGTTGCAGCTGTATCAACAGGGTTTCCAGCCGGATTAATTCCTTTTGATCTGCGTTTGGCTGAAATCAGGGAATCTGTTTCCTGCGGTGCACATGAAATCGATGTCGTGATATCACGGAGACATGTCCTGACTGAGAATTGGGAAGAACTTTATGATGAGATTAAGTTGTTCAAGGAGGCTTGTAACTCTGCCAAGCTTAAAGTCATCCTTGCGACAGGAGAATTGGTAACCATGAGGAACATTGGTAAGGCCTCGATGGTTGCCATGATGGCTGGTGCCGACTTTATAAAGACTTCTACAGGCAAGGAACCCGTGAACGCCACCCTACCCGTTTCGCTTGTGATGATCAGGGCCATAAGAAGTTATTTTGAACTTACCGGCAATCGGGTGGGTTTCAAACCAGCTGGTGGTATTTCCAAGGCAAAGGAAAGTTTGCAATATTTGATGTTGATCAAGGAAGAACTTGGAACCCAGTGGCTTTCCCCGGATCTTTTTCGGTTTGGAGCTTCAAGTCTCCTGAACGACATCGAAAGACAATTGGAACATCAGGCCACGGGAAGGTATTCAGCCTCCTATCGACATCCACAGGGTTAGTGCTGATGAATGTAATGAACATATTTGAGTCGATGGATTATGGTCCCTCGCCCGAAAGCAGGACCGAGGCAGATCAATGGCTTGAGAATAAAGGCAAGAAATTCGGTCACTACATTGCTGGTGAATATCGGCAATCGACCAAGCCCAAGTATTTTACTACCTATAATCCGGCTACAGGGGAGGAATTGGCCCAAATAGCGTCCGGAACCAAGGGGGACGTTGGCAAGGCCGTGAATGCTGCTGTCAAGGCACAAAAGAAATGGTACAAAATTGGCGGTTATCAAAGGGCAAAATATCTTTATGCCATAGCCCGTAGTATTCAAAAGCATGCTCGATTATTAGCCGTTCTGGAAACTCTGGATAATGGGAAACCGATCAGGGAAACCAGAGATCTGGATATACCCCTGGTAGCAAGACACTTTTATTTTCATGCCGGTATGGCACAGTTGGGTGATACCGAAATACCGGACAGGATACCCCATGGTGTTTGTGGTCAAATCATTCCATGGAATTTTCCCCTGTTGATGTTGGCATGGAAAGTTGCACCTGCTATTGCCCTTGGTAATACGGTTGTCCTCAAACCTTCCGAACATACCCCTCTCAGTGCGCTGTTCTTTGCAGAAATACTATCCCAGGTCAATCTGCCTGCCGGTGTGGTAAATATTGTAACCGGCGATGGTATTACCGGTGAACATATCGTCAAGCATCCCGATATCCACAAAATCGCCTTTACCGGATCAACTTCCGTAGGAAAAAGAATCAGACACCTGACGGCAGAAGACAATAAATCCCTAACCCTCGAACTTGGTGGCAAATCACCCTTCATCGTTTGCAGTGATGCTGATCTGGATTCGGCAGTAGAAGGTATTGTTGATGCAATTTGGCTTAATCAGGGTGAGGTTTGTTGTGCCGGATCCCGTTTATTGGTACAGGAATCTATTGCTGATACCTTCCTTGCCAAGGTTAGAAGGCGAATGAATGACCTACGAGTGGGTTCACCATTGGATAAATCGACGGATATTGGTTCAATCATCAGCAGGAAGCAGAGAAATCACATCAGCGAAATGGTTGCTCTTGGCAAGGAAGAAAAAGGGACGGTTTACCAGCCACAATTGCCACTGCCACAGAATGGCTTTTTCTATCCCCCTACCTTAGTTACCGGACTAACGCCAAGTTCGGTACTGATGCGAGAGGAGATTTTTGGTCCAGTCCTTGTAAGCATGACCTTTCGAACTCACAAGGAGGCAATCAGTCTGGCCAATAATTCGAAATATGGTTTGGCGGCTTCGGTTTGGAGTGAAAACATCAATATGGCATTGGAAATTGCACACGAACTTCAATGTGGTGTGGTGTGGATTAATTCCACCAACACATTTGATGCCGCAGCAGGGTTTGGTGGATATAAGGAATCGGGTTTTGGTCGAGAAGGTGGGTGGGAAGGTATTGATTACTACACCAAACCCAAGCCCCCAAAATTGCCAGTTCAAGCGAAAGCTAAATTGAAGGGTGAATTGGTTTATGAAAAGGAAATTCCCGAATCCCTGATAGATCAAACTCCTAAACTGTATATTGGTGGCAGGAAGGTCAGGCCGGATGGTGGCTATTCCCTTAAGGTATTTAATCCTCAAGGGGAAATTGTCGGTACGGTTGGAAAGGGCAACAGGAAGGATATCAGAAACGCTGTGGAAGCTGCCAGATCAGTAAGTTCCTGGAAACATGCCTCTGCCTATAATCGGTCCCAGATCCTGTATTTTTTGGCTGAAAACCTTGCAATGCGGGAGAAGGAATTTGCCAGGCGGATAGAATTGCAAACAATGTGCGATACTGGAGATGCATTGCACGAGGTTCGAACATCAATCGAAACACTATTCTATTTTGCATCATGGTCAGACAAATTCGAAGGTAAGATTCACCAAGTAGCGGCCAAGAAAACGGTTATGGCACTCAATGAACC
>CAZHIL010000491.1:0-2167 GCA_964532985.1 uncultured Albidovulum sp.
CGATATTAGTGTGCACAAGCCCTCCGGGCAAACGGGCCATCCATGGGGATAACCCACGGAACATGTCCTCCGATAACCTTGTCCGGAAAAGAATTTCACCCATCCAAATGAACAATGGTAGGGCAGTAAGGGACCAACTGCTTGACGATGTCCAAATGGTAGTGATCATGGCATCACCGGCCGGACGTGAGGTAAACAGTTCCAACCCGATAAATGCGACCCCAAACAGGGCCAAGCCTACCCAGACCCCTGTACCCAACAACAGAAACAGGACAAAGAGAAAGATCAATGTCAGGTACAATTGTTCCATGAAATCCTACTCCTCCTCTTCCAAAATTTGAGACCCAGCAGAGTGGGTACCAAACAAAATGACCCTGACTAGATTGTCAAAAAGGGCAACAGCGAATATGACCGAACCAATCGCCATGCTCATTTGGGGAATCCAAAGAGGTGTGGCGTCCTGCCCTTGTGAAATATCATTCAACTTGTAGGACCAATAGGTGGTCTTGATGGCATACCTTGCCCAGTATGCGGCCAAAAGCGTGGCCATGGCAAAACACCAGATTTCACCAATTCTGCGATATTTACCAAGGGCACCCAGGAGCAGGGTAACCCGTATGTGGTTACCGTTGTTCAAGGCGTAGGCAAAGGCAAAAAAGGATGCGCCAGCCATGAAATAACCGGCATAATCAGGACCTCCGGTAAACATTTCACCGGTCCACCGAGCTAGCATCTGGAGCAGGATAAGGACTAGAATAACTATCAGAAACAGGGCCGCCAGATAACCGGATCCTAAATAAAGAACATCAAGTGCCTTACGTATTTTCGGTCCAATTATTTCTAACAAACTTTTGTCCTTCTCAAAGAACGGAATGGCAGAAACCCGCCATTCCAAATATTACGTTAACCAGTTAGCGATTAAGGAAAGCGTCAACGATTCTTTGTCCGGTTTCACCAGCGCTTTTCAGCCATTCTTCCGTCATGATTTCACCGAATTCTCTGAGTTCGTTTGTTAGGGATTCATTTGCCCTACCAACATACATACCATTCTTGGCCAACTCACCCATGGTAAATTGCGTATAGTGGACCGCTCTCCAGTATCCTGCATATTCGGCTAGGGAAGCACATCCATTGACAATGTTTTTTGTGTCATCATCAAGACTGGCCCAGGAATCCTTGTTGACCATTACGTAGTTCCTTGGAAGCCAGGCATCCACTTCATAAAAGTGGGTAAGACTTTCCCATACCTTACGGTCATAACCAGTTGAACCTGAGGAAATCATAGATTCAGCCACGCCGGTGGCAAATGCCTGGGAAATTTCAGCCGCTTCGATCTGTACCGGAATCATGCCGGCTAATTCCGCAATTCTGGCAGTTGCAGTATTGTAAGATCGGAATTTGATACCCTCCATGTCTGCAACTGAATTGACTTCCTTTTTGAAATACAACCCCTGTGGTGGCCAGGGTACGGAATAGAGAAGGTGGAGATTTTGTGAATCAAGCAATGCAGACAATTCGGGCTTGGCAACTTCCCATAAAGCTACAGCATCTTCAAAAGATGTTGCCAAGAAGGGTATTGAATCAAAACCGAACAGGGCGTTTTCATTTTGATGTGCAGACAAAAGTCTCTCCCCGATCTGGGTTTGGCCAGTTTGAATGGCACGTTTAATATCACTTCCACTGAAGAGGGATCCTCCAGGGTGAGTTACGATTTCAAGTTCTCCACCAGTTCCTTGGGTTACACAAGCTGCAAATTCAGCACCAGTCTGGCTATGAAAATTGGTTGCCGAGTAACCCATCGGCATGTCCCATTTTTCGGCCATAATGGCCCCGGCACTCAAAAACACTCCAATTATTGTCAGGGTGCCTACAAAGATATTTTTCATTTTCATTTCTCCATTTACATTCAATATTAGTCACACAATCTAATTGATTTTATTGAATCGTCTAGGAAAATAGGGGGAAATGTCAACAAGTTTCATATTATTGACTATTAATTCAGCCAAAATCCTTCCGGTTTTCGGTCCACTTGTCATTCCGATATGATGATGCCCGAAACCGGTAAATATTCGTGAATTACCTACTTCACCTATAAATGGGAGGCTGTCACATGGTGCCGGTCTGTGTCCCAGCCACTCTTCGGTATCCTCCCATTCCAGATTAGGGT
>CAZHIL010000492.1:0-11622 GCA_964532985.1 uncultured Albidovulum sp.
GGAATCAATTTGATTTTGAAGAATTACTTGGTTCTAAAATCATCCAGACTAACCACCTTGTCGGTTGTTTGGCTAGGTGTTTCTTCAGATAGTTCTACAATCGGGCTTACATCACTGGGTTGACCATATCTGGGAATTTGAAATCCGATATTAGCATTTTGATCAAAAAAGTAGATTATTGAAAGATATGGTACAAAAAGACGTTCAGGGATGTCATTGAAATTGAGCGTTACCCAAAAACCTTCCTCTTTTACTTCCAAATCCTCGAACCAGTGCTCAAGGACAATTGTCATTTCTTTCTGATACAAATCCTGTAATCTTGATGAAATAACCACTTCCGGATTCGTTAAATCAAAATCTACAACTATGCCCGGCACCCTGGGCATGCCATCCATTTGAACAATATCCAATGCCTCCCTAAAGACACCAAACAAGGCATTTTGCATCAATTCCTGGTAGGGGATATCTTTCAATAATCTACTTTTTTGACCAAAATGCCAATATCGGATTTCAAATCCCCAGATATGGCCAGCCCAGTGATGTCAGCCCGATTGTGGAACTATCTGAAGAAATACCTAGCCAAACGACTGACAAGGTGGTTAGTCTGGATGATTTTAGAACCAAGTAATTCTCCAAAGTCAAATTAATTCCAAAAAGGTTTAACGAATGACTGACTTCCGTATTGAATCCGACAGTTTCGGGGAATTGAACGTTCCGGCAGATAAATACTGGGGTGCTCAAACCCAACGTTCACTGGTGAATTTTCCCATAGGAAAGGAAACCCAACCTGCTTCCATCATTAGGGCATTCGGGATCATCAAGAAATCTTGTGCCCTTGCCAACATGAAATTCAATCTGCTTGAACCCAAGATTGGTAATGCAATCTGTGAAGCTGCAGAACTGGTCAGCTCAGGTCAAATGGACGACAATTTTCCCTTGGTTGTATGGCAAACGGGTTCTGGCACCCAAACAAACATGAACGCCAATGAGGTCATTGCCAATCTGGCCATCAAATCACTTGATGGTGAGGTAGGTTCCAAATCACCTGTTCACCCCAATGACCATGTAAACATGAGTCAATCTTCAAACGATACATTTCCAACGGCAATGCATGTTGCTACTGCACTGCTGGTCAATACCGAATTGTTGCCTTCTCTCAACCTCCTGATCAATGCACTCAAGGAAAAATGTTCCGAATTTGAAGGCATAATCAAAATTGGAAGAACCCATACCCAGGATGCCACCCCACTTACCCTGGCACAGGAATTCTCTGGTTACCTAAGGCAGGTAGAACAATCTGAGGTCAGGGTTCGGAAGGCTCTGGATAGTATTTATGAATTGGCTCAGGGTGGTACCGCGGTTGGTACGGGCTTGAATACGATAGTGGGATGGGACAGGGAAGTCGCTAGAAACATTTCCGAATTATCATCACTTCCATTTGTCACTGCAGAAAACAAATTCGAGGCTCTTGCTAGCCATGATGCCATGGTAGGAATGTCGAGTGCACTGAGAAGTACTGCCGTTTCCCTATTTAAAATTGCCAATGACATACGGTTTCTAGCCTCTGGACCCAGAAGCGGGCTTGGAGAACTTCTGCTTCCCGAAAATGAACCTGGTTCCTCAATTATGCCGGGCAAGGTAAATCCGACCCAGACAGAGGCTTTGACCATGGTATGTGCGCAGGTAATGGGGAACGATGCTGGTGTCGGCTTTGCAGGTAGCCAGGGACATTTTGAACTCAATGTCTTCAAACCCATGATTGCCCATAATGTTATCCAATCAATCCAATTGCTCTCGGACAGTACCAAATCCTTTGTAGAAAGGTGTGTTTCAGGCATAAAAGCCAATGAGGCTAGAATTAATTTCCTCATGGAAGAATCGCTTATGCTGGTAACAGCACTATCTCCCGTAATCGGTTATGACAAATCCACAAAGGTAGCCAAGCTTGCGCATTCCAAAGGCTCAACATTGAAAGAAGCTGCCTTGGAGTTGGGTTATGTAACTTCCGAGGAATTTGACAGGATTGTCAATCCAGCTCAAATGGTGGGACCGGATTCGAGATAATATAATTGTTTTTCAGACCTTCGGATTGAGAAAACCTGCTATTACACATCTGAAACTGTTGGATTTTGGTAGCCTTTTTTAAGTCCTTGTGAATGAAATAGAACAATTTCATAATAATCAACTAGTCAGATTGCTATATCACGTCCTTTAATGCCTCATGCTAGTTGCCAGCATTTCAGATAGCATGATTTTTATTCCAAGGAATTGGCTATCAAGGATACCAATTCATTGCTGATCTGTGTTGCCTCACTTTGAGTCCTATACCTTCACAGCAAGGCTTTCATCCGGTCAAAAACATCAATTCCTAGTTGGCGATAGATGTCAAGCAGATCGACCATTACCCAGTTTTCCCTAACCTTGTTGTTTTCAATTCGCCAAAAATCCAAACTGCGTCGAGTAAATTCCCTGCCAGTTGGAGCAAGCCCCAAGAAACCATCTCCAGAATGGGTTGCTACAGCTGATGGCCAGCCACTGAAGGCCACAAGATTATGATCCCCGAAAAATACGCCTTCATTCAATTTGCGTGTATTGGCAGACAATCCCTTTCGGAATCCCTTTAAAACGGGGATTATATACTTGAATAGATTTTAAGTTAGGTTATATACATATCCAGTTTTTAACAGATTGGATATGACTATGCAACAGCCGAATTGGGAAAATAGAACCCTTTTTCATGGAGACAATCTAAAGTTCCTTCGGGCAATGAATTCGGAGTCCGTTGATCTCATTGCCACAGATCCCCCTTTCAACAAGGGACGGGATTTTCATGCTACGCCTGATAGTTTAGCTTCTGGTGCCAAATTTCAGGATAGATGGTCTTGGGAAAGGGACGTGCATGACGACTGGCTTGACCAACTGCAGGATGACCACCCGGCCGTTTGGGCAGTAATTGATTGGTCAAGAATGACCTATGGCGATGACATGGGTGCTTTTCTGTGTTTCATGGCGGTCAGATTATTGGAAATGCACCGGGTTTTGAAAGAGACAGGTTCGCTCTATTTGCACTGTGATCCTACCGCCAGCCACTATTTGAAGACCTTGCTGGATGCTATCTTTGGAAAGAAGAATTTTATCAACGAAATTGTATGGTGTTACAAAACAGGAGGGGCTAGTTCCAAAACATTTGCCAAAAAACATGATTTGATATTTTTCTATTCAAAATCAAAAAACTATATATTCAATCCGATTAAAGAAAAATCATACACCAAATCAAAAAATCGAAAATCAGGGATCGTAAATTATGGAGCTGGAACAGCTGAATTTTTTGAAGATGAAAAAGGTGTATTCAATTATGTTTACACAAAAGACTGGTGGACTGAATTTCCATATATCAATTCCCAGTCCAAAGAACGTGTAGGTTATCCGACGCAAAAACCGATCTCTTTGTATGAACGAATTCTTGAAGCCAGCTCAACCTCTTCACCTCCCCCCCCCATGTGATTCTAGACCCGTTCTGCGGGTGTGCAACGACATTGGTTGCAGCTGAACGGCTTAACAGGCATTGGGTTGGTATAGACATCTGGGACAATGCCAAAGAGGTTATTCTTGAACGATTGCAGAGAGAGGGACTTATCCAGTTTGGCAAACACAAGAAGACCTTATTGGACGAGTTTATTCATTTTACCGACAAACCACCAGTCCGCACAGATGGAGGGGAAATATCCGCACCTTTTCTACGGATCAAGGAAAGGGTCAAGGAACCGGAAGGACCCAGATGGTCAAGGGCAAGGATGTATGATTACCTGATTGAGCAACATGGCTCAAAGTGTCAGGGATGTGACCGGATATTTGATGACTCACGCTATCTGGAACTGGATCACAACACTCCCAGATCTGATGGTGGCATGAACCATATTTCCAATCGCATATTGCTTTGCGGTCCCTGCAACAAATTGAAAAGCAATACTCTTACTCTTTCAGGATTGAGAAGGGAAAACAGGAAAAGAGGATACATGAAATGACAAAAAGCACTAAATCCGGTCAGACCACCAAAACGACCAAACTGCCAATACATCAACCATCTGACCCGAGAGGCGGAGTCAAGGAAGGGAGCGTTGGTAAACCTTCATCTCCAAAATCTCCCAAACCATCTGAAAAAAGGACAGAATAGAGTCGTAAAATATGGTAAATACAATCAACAATAGAAAAGCAAATGCCGACCATAGCAAACAAGTTAAATACGAAGATTTCTTTTTGATGACATCTCTATTGGATACTACAGTTTCAGCATATCCCTCTCCAAGACCGTAAGCGATTCCCCTTGCCTCATAATTGTATAGTGTATCCTTTATGAACATTGGGTCAAAAGGACGCAACCATGTTATTGGCCTTACAATGTAAACGCTTAACCCTACACACAGAGAGAAATTCAGGAACAAAACGAACATTAGCAATAAGGGGACTGAATCAACAGAAACGAATTCTAGAGATATTGTAAACAATGTGATGATAAAGGCCAAAACTCCAAATACCTTCAGGTTTATTTCCTTGTTCAATGCTTCTTGGGATTGATATTCAGACCTAGAAGCATCAAGAAATAAAACCTCTCGACTTAAAACATTAGAATCCATATCTTCCTGCATTATATAACCCCTCTTTGGTCAGGGTTGCATAAGATAATCTTTTGCCAACCAATCCCCTGACCAGTTCACTCATGATATCAAGCATGTCTGACGGGCGGTTGTTCTGTCGCCAGACAAACTCATCAACATATTTCTGCAAATGCTTGGGAGACATCTTGTGATATGTTCCCTTGTGGGATCGCTTGAACATGGCCCAAAATGATTCAATGCCGTTGGTGTGAACGATGCCCCTCACATATTCCTTGGCACTGTGCTTCACCGCTTCCTGATTGGGCAGTTTGCGATAACCAAAAGTCGAATCGGTGAAAACCTTCGTTTGATCGCCAACATTGACATTGTCTTCAACAAAACCCCTCAGGGTTGCTCCCTTCGTATCCTCGACAACCTTTGCCCGAACCTTCTTTGATTCACGGTTCTTGGCACCGACTACGGGTTTCTTGCCCTTGGTTCCACGACCATCATCAATATCCCTTTCATGTTTGTTGCGATCCTTGCCACCAACATACATTTCGTCAACTTCCACAACTCCCTCGAACATGGAGGGTGATTGTTCAAAAGCCGTTCGCAATCTTTGAAGCATGAACCAAGCCGTTTTCTGGGTGACCCCGATATCCCTGTGCAGTTTCATTGATGATACTCCCTTGAGGGAAGTTGTAAAGAGATAAATTGCCATTGCCCATTTGCTGAAGGGCAACGGGGAATCTTCCAATATGGTTCCATTCCTGACACTGAAATATGATTTGCAATCTCTGCACCGATAAGGTGGCAAGGCGGGGTTTGGCTTTATGGCATAGGTATTTGTCTGCTTGCATTTGGGGCATACAGGATGATCCCCTTGCCAGACAATTTTTTCAATCCATTTCCTGGCATTGTCCTCATTGGCAAACATCTGATTGACTTCAAAAATGTTAAGTCCCTTTCTGTAGGCTTTTCCGGGTGCTTGACTCATTCTTTTATCCTTTATAATCTGAATATGTTACATATATAGGATTTTTTAGAATCTATTCAAGTATATAATTCCCTTTAAAACCACCTCTCGTATTCCAGCTATCCCCATAGCAGTGCCAATTCCGGCAGGACCGTACCATAGGCAGTCCTGGTGCCAATATTTCTCCATTCCAAGGTCAGGTCTATTGGCATCACCCTTTTGCAGGTCATGCAACATGTCCCAAACGATCTGAACCGACTGGTTGGCTTTTTTCGAATTATACCTTTGGGAAATTATACCCATGCCATCTGAGGGACCAGGGCACATCCACTCAACCCCCAACTGGGGAGCCATTGGCCAAGTACCAGCTTGCTGCATAATCTGAGGAATGTCCCAAAGAGCCTCCATCAAAACAACCTGACCTTCATCGATTTTCATATATTCATGAAAACGCATATAGACCGGTTTACCTGTCGGGGGAATGCCAAGCCAGGGACGAGTAAATGTCCCCACGAAATTGCCTCCAACGCCAATCCAATTTCCAGTTCTTCCCTTTCTCCAACCAGATCCAGCCATAACAATGAAGTTTCTCTTCTCCAAGTCTGGAAGAGCCCTCAGAAGGGGTTGGTAAACCTGATCATAATATTCCACAGGTCCTTCAAGTTCTCCCAAAGGATAACCCAGTCGAATCACTGCATCTGAAGCAAAAACTTCACAAAAGAGATTTTTCCAATCCTCCCTAGGACCATTCAGTAGGGAATAAAAATATGGTTCGAGGGTAATTTTATTTTGATTATGAATTGACATTTTCACTTGTTACAGAGCTTGGGGGAAACAGTAAATAGTTCCTCATCAACCAGAGGGATAATTCAAATTCTGTTATCTCAAGGCTCCATAGTGGGTGGTGGATTGAGCTGCAGCAAGATTCGCCTTCTTTGCTGCACTCTTGAAACATCCGGTTTGAATCCAAGTTGCTAAAAAAGCCCCATTAAAACAATCACCAGCCCCTGTCGCATCCACCGCCTCAACCTGATGTCCGGGTAGTTGAGTTTCACTCCCCTCTTCCGACAAATAAACCCCATTCTTACCAAGTGTAAGAACAACTGTTTTTGGTCCAAGGTCATGATAGAAACCACAAATTTCTTCAGGTGAAGTCAACCCCGTCAGATGTTGAGCATCTTCCAAACTAGGTAAAGCTATGTCACAATATCGCATGGTTTCATGTATGACCCCTCTTGCAATTTCAATCGGCCACAGAGCAGGTCTCAGATTGGGGTCAAAAGCAACAGAAGTCGAACCATCCCTGGCAATTTTCATGGCCTCAAGGGTAGCTTCTTTCATCGACTCGCTAATCGCCAGATTAATACCCGAGGCATAAAATACCCCACTTTTGGAAATTTCACTTTGGGGTAAATTTGATGCTAGGTAATTGCTGGCTGCGGAATTGGTTCTTCGATAACTGAATTTATGTCCACTTTCATCGTGTGTTACAAAATATATCCCTGTTTCCTCATCGGGAGAAACTTCAACGTTTTTATAATCAACACCTTCAAATTTCCATTTATTGATGATTTCCGAGCCAAAAATATCGGCACCAACTTTGCTTATAAACCCTGCATTAATTCCATGTCTCACTGCAGATATGGCTGCATTGGATACATCACCGCCTATCCCAATTCGAAACATACCCCCGGGTTGTTGATTGAACTCAACCAAAGGTTCTCCGAGGCAAATCAAGTCAAAACCATTAGCCATTTGTACTCATTAATAAATTATCAAATTTAAATCCCCCATGAATCGGTAAAATCAAATCCCTTGCATCCCAGCCATGAAAGTAATTGCAACAAAGTTTCGTGATTGAATAGGAAAATAACTCCTGCATTTTAAAGGGTATTTCTTGCATAACTTTATCTACGAATAGGTTTATCTGTTGGGAGAGAAATGTGGTTAATCATCCCTTGACGGCACCAGCTGTCAAACCACTGACAATCTGACGTTGGAATACCATTACCAATAGAAAGAGCGGGGCCGTAATTGATACCGCGGCTGCCACGGCTTCCACCTGATCAGTCATGGTGGTTTCACGGTTGAAATAACCTGTAATGGCCGGCACCATGGTCTGGTTCTGGCTGTCAAGAAGGAGCGATGTTACAAGATAATCATTGTAACCCAAAAGAAAACTGAACAGGCCCGTGGTAATTACTCCTGGCCACATCACTGGCATAATTACCCACCAAAAGGCCTTCAAATGGGTACATCCATCTACCCTTGCTGCTTCATCAAGTTCCGAAGGTATATTCTGGAAAAATGCCCTTAGCATCCAAATGGTAAAGGGTTGATTGATGGAAACCAATACCGCTATCACAGCCAAGGGTTGCCCATAAAGGGTCGGGGCATTGGAACCTAGGATAGGTTCGAGGATTTCGGCAGAATTTATGAAGACTGGCATATAGCCAGATACCAGAACTGAATGAGGTAAAGCACGGAATATCAAAGCTGCAATCAAGATCCAAAAGGCCAGATTTGACCCCGATCGGGCCAATCCATAACCGGCCAAGGTTCCAACAGTCAAGGAAATGGTGACAACACCGGTAGTTACAATCAGAGAATTGTTGAAATTTCGGTAAAATTCATTTTCTATCCAAACTGCCAGATAATGTTCAAAGGTAAACCCCACGATGGGAGAACCCAAGAACCCCAGAAAACTGTTGAACATGCCAAGTAAAGGGGGTAAAACCAATCCCAAACCAAGAAAGCCTACAAGACCCGTCAGGAGTGCTCCGACAATCCAGCCCAAGAAAACCAGATTAAATGGGGAATAATCATTAACCAGACGGGGTAGTTTTTTTGCCGAAAACCAGGCTATCAGATAAATGAAACCAGCCCCAATCAATAAATCGAATATTGAAAGACCTTTCCCACTGGCCAGGGTTTCAGGCCCAAAAATAACTTTCAGGGGATGGGGTGAAAAGGAATCAATCGGTTCCTTGACACTCATGACGGTTATCCAAAATATTGGAAATGCTGCTATGATACACCAAACCGCTATAAAGGATACAACCCCTGCCCTAAGGGAGACAGACATCTGTAGAGCTTTGGGGGCAGCCATTATAGAATCCTTGCCTTATGGTCCCGCCAGGTTTTTTGCAACAGGGGAATCAGGATAATTACGATGCCTATCATTGTCATCATCGAATTAGCCGAAGCCCGTTCAATTGATCTGGTTCCAGATTCATCAAGGGTTAAAAATTCGTAAGTCATCCATTGAAGGGAAATCACATATGATTGTGAAGAAAATCCCACGATTTCTTCAAAAACCCGATAACTGTCCATTAGATGAATAAGGGAGATAAACACAATTAGCGGCATCAAATGAGGAATAATGACATACCTTAGCCTTTCAAATCGGTTTGCCCCATCAATGACCGCACTTTCCAGTGTGTCATTATTCACTGTCTGCAAACCGGCATAAAATACCACAAAGGCAAATGGGGCAACATGCCAAACCCGGTAGAACATCATCATCAATTCAATTGTCCAGGCTTGTGCGAACATGGCAATATCCATTTCCAGCCACCATTCAAGGAAAGCAGTCAAAATCCCATCACCAATAAATAGCCATCTTATTGAGAGAGCTCCAATGACCGGCGTAATAATGAATGGAAGGAGAGAAATGAAAATAATTTGACCTCGGAGCCTTTGAGTAAAATTATTCACGGTCAATGCAATCAACAAACCCAAACCTATGGCCAAGGGCAAGGTTACAAGGGTAAAAACCAATGTAAATCTAAGTGCTTTCCAGAAATCTATGGCCATAAGCGAGGACCAACTGAAATCCGTGAAGGCTTCCTCCAACCGCAATATGTTTTTATAGGATTCCAAACCTACAAAGCTGGTTTCGGTTACTAAGTCTCCGTTTTCATCTTTCAGGGGTTGGGCAACGGTTTCAGTTACACAGGTAGTGGTTCCAAAACCCGGTGTGCAGGTTTCAACCTCTACGTTTTCATAAACTGTGGTGGTGGTGTAAAAGCTCTGAATAAAAACACTGACCAGTGGAAAGGCTATAAACACCAGCATCAAAAACATTGAGGGAGCAATAAAGCCCAGAAACACCCTGAATTTCACTGTTCTTTCCCAGAGCCAAAAGAGTTAGGGGGTGAATCATTTCACCCCCTAGATTATGGATTATTGTATCAATCCTTCTTCTCTGGCTGCTACCAAATATTCGGTTTCAATATCAGCCAAAGTGGTTGCAGCGTCTTTTTCACCGGTAATGAAGGCCGGTAAACCACTGCCTAGAACATTGAACAGAATTCCCATTGGAACACTGGCCGGATATGGCAAGGCACCATTTGCTGCGGTTGCAGAAGCACCTGCAGAGAACCGACCCGGGGTATAGCCTTCAATCAACCAGATGGCATCATCATTGTTGGCTTGAACCATTTCGGTATCCATGCCCTCCATTGCAACTTGGAAAGCGGCTTCTGCTTCTTCATCACTGATGTTGGCTGCAATGACGATACCATCCCACCACAATGTGGAGGCAGGTCGAACTGCACCCTTGGCCGCTGAAGCCATTGCAACTTTACCGACAACCGTGCTTTCATCGGGATTATCCATGGCTCCAGCCCGTGTTGCCCATAGGTTGGCCATGGCAATCTTGCCCTGCTGGAATTGCTGCTGGACATAGGTGGAATCTGAAACTAGGATTTCTGGGTCCATGTATTCCTTGAGTTTACCCATCCGTTCCAAGACAGCCATTCCCGTTTCATTGTTTATATTCGGGGTGTTGTCATCATTGATGAATGTTCCACCTTCTCCAAGAAAATAATCAATGAACGAAAGTCCGATATTTGATCCAGCTTTCCAAGTTGCACCCATGGGATATTCCACCACTCCTGCCTGTTTGAGAGTTTCGGCTGCAGCCAGAACATCGTCATAGGTCTGCGGCTCGGCTATCCCCAATTCCTCAAAAATATCCTGACGATACATAAGGTGCTTTGCGTTGACCATCATGGCAATGGCAACAATTTGGCCATCCTTTCGAATCAATTGGGCATCGGACAAATGGCTTCCAAACTTGGCTACCAAATCGTCAAGGGGCCTAATCAAGTCATTATTCAATAGTGGCACTAGGGATGAATTTGCTACTCCTCCGATATGGTAAAGTGAGGGGTTGGCTGAAAATGCTTCTACATGCTTTTGATCGAATTCCTGATCAAGAACAGCCTGGAAGTTACCACATTCTCCCATGGCATCAGTAACCGATTTCCAAGCCTGAAAACCTGCACTGAAAGATTTGATTTCAGTTTGATTGTCATAGGCACAGGCAGCCCATAGGGAACCTGGTGCCAACATTAAGGCGGCAAATGCCATAGCAACAAATTTTCTCATTATTGTCTCCTTATCTCCTCCTCTCCCGCGGTTGTAAACCTTGGGAATGAATGACCCTAAAGTCATTAGTTATTGATCTTATCAGATCATTATTGACATTACCCTAGACCTTAGAGGTTTCAGGCAAACTGCGAAGGAACCAAAATGGAAAACAGTTCCCATTCACGGTCCCGTAATCCTTTATTTTGCCCTGACCAAAATCAGTAAAATGTTAATCTACCGTTATTGGTGATCAAAAATAAATTGTAGGTTACATTAAACAATGGATCTTTGAAAGCAACATAATACTTGTACAAAGGGCAAAATCACCACTTTATATTAGCTTTCAGGTATAAGGTTTATACCCAAATTAATTCATGTCCTCCATTGTAGCTATTCTTCCTTTTCATTAGATCCCGGTTGTACTTGAAGCTCTTCCTTAGCTCCTTGGGGTCTCATTAATGAAGCATTTACTTGTTGAAGATAATGAAAAAGTAGTGATTGCTTTTGGAGTTACAAAAATTAATTGCTATTCAATCCAATAATTTAATCATATTATTTGTTGATTTCTTGAAGGAAGGAAAATGGCTGAACTACCTACCACAGCAAGGGTAATAATTATCGGTGGAGGTGCCGTTGGTACATCGGCATTGTTCCATTTGTGTAAAAGTGGCT
>CAZHIL010000493.1:0-2849 GCA_964532985.1 uncultured Albidovulum sp.
GGCATTGCACTGATGGAAATCGTTTCCCATCCGGACTTGAGAAGCCCCGAAGAAGCCGCTGCCTACATTCTAAAATTGCGCCAGATCATGAGATATTTGGGAACTTGTGATGGCAACATGCAAAATGGCAATCTTCGGGCCGATGTAAACGTTTCCGTAAGACCTCAGGGAAGCAATGAATTATACACCAGATGTGAAATTAAAAATATGAATTCAACCAAGTTCATTCAGCAGGCAATTGACTTTGAAGCCAATCGTCAGGTGGGTATCTGGGAGGATGGCGGTACCGTACTGCAGGAAACCAGGTTATACGATCCGGGAACGGGTAAAACTAGATCCATGAGGTCCAAGGAAGAAGCACATGATTACAGGTATTTTCCATGTCCTGACCTTTTACCCCTCGAAATCGAGCCGGAATGGATCGAGAGAATAAGGGATGATATTCCGGAACTTCCCGATGAATTGAAGGAACGTTTAATAAGGCAATATGGAGTATCCAATTATGATGCCGATGTCCTGGTATCCGAAAAGGAGAATGCCGAGTTCTTTGAACAGGTTGTGATCAATCGAAACGGGAAGCTGGCTGCCAATTGGGTAATCAATGAGCTGTTTGGAAGCTTGAACAAGGAAGGACTTACGATCAAGGAATCCCCGATTTCACCGGAACAATTGGGATCCATACTGGATATGATAGAAAATGGTGAAATTTCAGGCAAAATTGCCAAGAATTTGTTTGAAATCATTTGGTCTGAAGGTGGAGATCCTCTGAAAATCGTGGATGAACGCCAGATGAGACAGGTGTCTGACACCGGCTCCATTGAAGCCATAATCAGGGAGGTTCTGGCGGAAAACCCGTCGCAGGTGGAGAAGTATAAAAAGAATCCAAAATTGGCCGGCTTTTTTGTAGGTCAGGTAATGAAGAAAACTGCCGGCAAGGCCAACCCGAAGCTCGTTAATGAAATCCTGGGAAAAATTCTGACGGAAATCTAATCACTAAATGTCTTGGTTATTCACTCTCTCAAGGGCAGGATTTCAATTGAAAGTGCATGAATACGGGACATGAGTTCCGGTGTAATTGCCGTGTGTATCAACCTGTGTCGTTGTATCCTGTTGAGATTTTCGAACTTCGCGGAGGATATTCTGACATGAAAATGTGTTTCTCCGGTTTCGTTCCACCCTACATGCCCCTTGTGCAAGTGACTTTGGTTTTCCACCTCAAGGATCTCCGGTTGAAAAAAAGTGGATAATTTGCTATAAATTTGTTTTTTAATTTTCAATTGCTTTATCTTTTGATTCGGAAAATTATCACCGATTATACTATTTGGTTGAACTTGCAATTAATGAAGACTTTTTGGAAATTATAGGAATGGAAAAAGATTACTTAGATTTCGATATTTCGGTCTCTGCTGCAAAGAAAAAAAAGAACACTTCGAGAAAGAGTTATCCCGGTGAGGAAGAAGGTTTGCAGAAACCTTGTCATATTACCGGATGTGACCGCACGGGAAAATACAAGGCTCCGGCATCACCTGATAAACTCAAGGAATTCATTTGGTTCTGCAAGCAGCACATAACAACCTATAATACCCAATGGAATTACTATCAGCAGAAAATAAAAAGCAAAAACGATGACTTTGTCATGGGTGACGAAAGCGGGAATAGTCAATTTCAATGGTCCAACTTCAAAGTTAATGACCCTTTTGATTTTGTAGAAGAGGATAGCAGGAATCATCATACCTTTCATACCAGCACCACCATAAAGTTGAGTAAAACGGAACAAAGGGCAAGTGAAATTCTTGATCTTGAAGGAAATTTCAGCAAGTCCGATGCCAGAAAGCGCTATCGGGTACTGGTCAAGGATCTGCATCCTGACATGAATAACGGCAACCGTTCGGATGAGGATCGATTGAAGGAGGTTGTTTGGGCCTGGGATCAAATCAAGCGAAGTCGCAAGATTCCCGATCCCTAATTCAAGTTTCTTAACTTCAACCATTTTGTGGTTGATAAATTCAATTTCCTTGCCAAATATTGACTACTTCTCCCATCGCAGGAATATTGTGAATTATTAGGTAATCAAAACAGGAATAATAATGTCAACAGAACCAACAAAAAGGATTTCAGTCCGGGAAACATTTGGAATTGACCTGGATATGGAAATATTAGGGTTTGAAGAACCTTCGGAAAGAGTTCCTGACATCGATTCCACCTATAAATTCGTACCAGATACAACCTTGGCCATTCTGGCTGGGTTTTCACACAATCGAAGGGTCATGATTCAAGGTTACCATGGAACCGGCAAATCCACCCATATCGAACAGGTTGCAGCCCGCCTCAATTGGCCCTGTGTACGGATCAATCTTGACAGCCATATTTCCAGGATAGACCTGATAGGCAAGGATGCCATCAAACTCAGGGATGGCAAGCAGGTTACCGAGTTTCAGGAAGGCATTCTTCCCTGGGCATTACGCAACAGGGTTGCCTTGGTCTTTGATGAATATGATGCTGGTAGACCGGATGTCATGTTCGTCATCCAAAGGATACTGGAAACCGAAGGCAAATTAACCCTGCTGGACCAGAATGAAATCATCTACCCGCACAAGCATTTCAGGATTTTTTCCACAACCAATACCGTTGGTTTGGGTGATACGACAGGCTTGTATCATGGTACTCAACAAATCAATCAGGGACAAATGGACCGTTGGTCCCTAGTGGCAACGCTGAATTATCTCTCCCATGATGCAGAAACCCAAATCGTGCTCTCCAAGGCGCCACATTACAATACCGAAAAGGGAAGAGCGATTATTTCCAAAATGGTTTCCGTGGCCGACCTTACCCGGTCAGCCTTCATGAAT
>CAZHIL010000494.1:0-4900 GCA_964532985.1 uncultured Albidovulum sp.
CACCCGTGTGTTCACCAAAAAGCAAGACGACAAGATAAAACACTTGTGAAAACATCAATGTAACGATCATAAAGGCCACTCCTTTTGTTCGCAGGGTCAGAACACCAATACTCATCGAAAACAAAAACGATATTACCAAGGAAAACAATAACCCTTCAAAGGCTGAAAAATTCCAAAGCTCCACTGAAAGGCCATAACCATACATACCTGTGGCAAAAAACATTGCATGACCCAAACTAAGCAGACCGGTATATCCAAACAACAGATTGTACCCCATGGCAAAAATGGCGAGAATCAGAATACGGGCGATGATGCCATCATGGTAGTCAGAAACCAGAAAAAATAGCAGGGCAAGGAAGCCAATAACTCCAATATTCAAGGCAAGATTCTTGTCATTCACTGTTGATTCTTCCCAAACAAGCCGTTAGGACGGAAAATCAATACAAAAACTACCAACAGGGTGGCTACGATTTTAGCTAGGGTCGGAGAAAAAAAGACCGAGATCAGCCCATCACTCATGCCAATCAGGATGGCTGCCAGAATGGTCCCGGGTATGCTCCCAAGGCCACCTACGATTACAACAATGAATGATAGTAGTAGTGGTTCACCTCCCATTAAATAATGAGCCTGCCGAATCGGGACTATTAGCACCGCTCCAAGGGCAGCCAAGCCTCCACCAATTCCAAAAACAATAGCATAGACCCGTGATACTGGAATACCAAACGCAAGGGCCATTTCGCTGTCTTGTTGTGTTGCCCTGATCAACAAGCCATATTTCGTTCTAGCCAATAACCGAAGCAATATCCAGAGCAAAACAATAGCTGCTAAAATGACAGCCAATTTATAGGTTGTTATACCAAAGCCCCAAGGCCAATAGATCTGCCATCCAGATTCCCCAAGTTCAATCCAGGGTAGGGCAATCCGGTGATTGAATGGGGGTTCCACTGGCCGAGCATCTGGTCCATAGGACATCAGTGTGGATTGCTGAATCAGATAAAGTAATCCGATGGTTGCGACAATGGTCCTTTCAGGATCGTAATCGAGTCTATTTAGGATCAATCGATCAGCCAGAGTGGCCAGAGAGCCCACAGCTAAGGGGACCAATAGCAAGGCTGTGATAAAGCCTACAGTGGGATTTAGACCAAGGTTCCAGGTGATAAACCAGGTAAATACAGCTCCAAGCATGAAGAATTCACCGTGAGCTACATTGACCACCCGCATTAGGCCAAAGACAACACTTAAACCCACGGCGGTTAATGCTATAACCGCCGAGGTCAGTGCGCCTTCAAAAAGGGCTATTATTAAATATGGACCGAATTCCATAATGTATTGGAATTCAGCGTAAACCGATCAGAAGGATTGTGAGGTGTAATCAACTTCATCTGGATAAAAGGTATCTTCAATGGACGTAGCATGGGCCAAATTAAGGCGACCATTTTCCACTTTGGTGATATATTGCTGTCCGAACACCTGATGAGTTTTACCATTGAAAATTTTCGGTCCCTGAGGATGTTCTTCCGATGCAGGGATATTACTCATGCTTTCAACAGTTTCGATGAGTCTCACACGAGAATCCTGATCACTCTTGTAATCAGCCATGGTCATGGCTTCACGTAGCAAGAAGAGAGTTTCCCAACATCCAAACATATGGGCAAAGGTTGAAACATCTCTGGAATCGGTCACGGAAGCGCCATTTTCGTCACATCCTACAGCTTCACGGTAAGCCTGATCAAATGGCAAGGTATCTCCCTGGGAATATCTTGGCATACCTTCCCAGAAATAACTGCCATCGAGGAACTCTAATCCCGGGCTGGTAATATCAACAGCTTCCAGGCTGTCAATGAAGCCAAATAGGGTCGGTCCCTGACCACCAAAGAATTCTCCAAGTTCCTTGACAAAGGTAAGTACCGCAGGACCAACCATAACATGGTACAGTACTTCAGTATCCCTTGGGATTTTTGGAAAGTACTTGGTAAACGAGGTTTCAGTGGGTGGAATGGCGATTTTTTCCAATATCTGGCCACCATTTTTTTCCATTGCAGCTGAAAAATAATCGCGATGGTCGTGCCCAAAGGCAAAATCAGGAAAGATCATGGTTACTTTCTTACCCAAATTTCCACTGACAAATGGAGCCATGGCTTCCACTTGGCTTTTCACGTCGGTAATGCAAGGTTGCAAGGTATATCTATTCAATATCCCACTTGCCACATGATGGCCTTCCGAAACAACAAAATAGGGCATTTTTAACTCACCTGCACGAGGGGAAGATCCTATTACAACATGACTAAACAGAGTGCCAAAAACGACATCACAGCCATGTTGAACGGTTAGTTTTTCAACTACCTCGGCACCTCTTTTGGGGTCGGTACCATCATCTTCAGCAACCAATTCGACCGGACGGCCCATAATTCCACCTTCACTGTTAATCCTTTCAACAGCTGCAATGGAGGTTCTTTCATACCATCTTCCATAGGCAGCACCTATACCGGTCCTATGCACCTGAAAACCAATTTTTATTGGTTCAGAAGTAGAAGCTTGTAGATACCAACCAGGCAACGTACCTGATACCATGGCGGTTCCACCAATGGCACCAGCAGCTTTCAAAGCTGATCTCCTTGAAATCCCTGGTTTGATTAGTTTTGCCTTCTTCATTACTATCTCCCTATATTTCATCCAAACGAGCAAATTATTACTCAAATAAGAGTCATACAACAAAAACCAATTTTTAGGCAAGTTTCTGGTAGGCTAATGTAGAAAATAACTAAACACCACGTGGTGAGGAAAGTAACCAAAGGCTTAAGGTCGTGTATAGTATCATCAGTACAGATATAGGAATCAGTGTATAAATAATGGCTTTCTTTTCGGCAAAAAGCCTGGTTACCTTAACGTGGCAAATGACAACTGATAGTACATGCCCAAAAACTATACAGATCCCTTGGAAAAGCCAAATGGCCCTAACGGAATAATAGGTATTGAAAAATCCTGTCGTTACGAAATGTGAATCAAGACCAAAGTAATTGGATCCCGCTGAAAATGGATCTGATAGCCCCACTATGGCATATTGAATATTAACCAAAAAGGATGGGAAATAGTGGGCCATATGATATCCAAAGGCGATAGGAAAGAGTGAAAGGGCAAGTACTGGGAATATGTTGAAAAAATTTTGGCTTTGCTCTGAACTAACTTTTGATCTACTTATCCAGATCCCTAACCAGAGGGATACCGTAAACGCCAACACTAAAACAATAATTGCACCGATGATACCCAAAATGGTTGGCAATATGACGGCAGACCTTCCAGGAAATTCCAAAGGATTAATACCAATTGTCGACAGCCACCAGAAAGTCTCATTCAAACCATCAAAACTGCTTGTAGCAAGAGCAACCAAAACAAAAATAGACTGCGAAAACGTGGGTTGCTGATCTACAATAAGACGGGAACAGGGAAAAGAAAGTCTCAGTTTGTTCTCCACTAAATACAATGGTGAAATCCTGGCTAGAAAACCGAACAAAATTGTGAAGCATTCACCTCTTTCAAACCAAACTTTCTCACCAAATAAGACCAAACTTATCATCGTATACAGCCAATACCCACCTGCAAACATGGCCAATCTTGCTGGTTGATCAGGGGCTGGGTCAGCTAGCAGAAAAGCAACAAAACAAATATATGCAATTATGGCTGGCCAACTCCCCCACCTTTGAGGAAGGTTGAGAACTGGTGCTGGCAGGTAAGGTCGTAAAAAGAGGTTATAGAATCCACTCCAGGGATTCAGAGATGACCAAATATTGCCCAAGATACCCTGCAAGGTAAAAATAATCATCCACCAAATCGTCCAGATAAATACTGGAAGTAAGTTGGTTAGAGGATTATTCGTTCCAAATAATCCAGAATAAATTAAAAATCCGAATAATAGGGTTGAAACTAAAGAAAGGGAATTTTGATATTTCGTGGGAAAATTAAACCGGAAGAGTGGCACGGAAAATGAACAAAACTTGTGGGAAAAACCTTCGGGAATTATAAAAAGAAGGATAATGGTTAAGAGGACTATGATCACTCCAATCGTTGAGTAAATCTCGGTTGGTAAAAGCAATACAAAAGATTGTTCTGAAGCATGGGCCATAACCTTGGGGGGAAATAGCAAAATAACCAATAGTTGAAGCATGAACCCAAACATGCCCGCACGCTTGTTTAGTATTATTCTAATCATTATCCAGTTTGAATTGCCTTTAAGTGGATCATTGGCCATTCCATATGACCTGATAATTTCGATAACCTTCTATTGTTTGACAAGCGTACATAATAGCCAGAAATGCACCCAATTAACAATTCCTGGTTTTGACTGCTTGTGGTCATATGGTTTAGAAAATTGAGACATTCCTGATTTAAACTTAGAATAGAGTGATTCTAGCCAAACTTAGAGCCTGTTCCATAAGTCGAAAAATGTAGCAAATTCAATACATTTTAAAAAAAACCATTTTGGTTCCAAACCAGTCTGAAATTCAGGTCAAACAGCATCATTTTTATTGTTTTTGTGACTTATGATTCAAGCTCGAGTGATAGGTGGATTATACATGTCTTGACTTTATCCCCTTTCATGTCAACTATTTCAACTGAAAAAGCTGTTAGTATTAAATATCCGCATCCTGAAATCACCACTTATATTTAGGGTGAATCAATGGCTAGTTTTTACTTCCCCCTAATAGAGTGGTTAGAATTCTTTCACCCTTGAGCATTACGCGATCTGATAAGTAACAAGAACACGAAAACAGAACCGATGGATGTCGTGACTATTCCAATCGGTAACTCCTGTGGGGCAAGCAAGAATCTGCTTATGATATCGGAACCAGTCAGCAGGAGCGCACCGACAATAGCAGCTGTTGGTACCAGGTCACGATGCAAT
>CAZHIL010000495.1:0-1799 GCA_964532985.1 uncultured Albidovulum sp.
GTTACTTCATTCCTATAGTTGCCCATGGTCCAGTTAGGCTGGATTTCTGCTATGTTCAGGAAGTTTTCCAGAAACCTCGAACCATTGACAGTATGGTAAACCTCCGGATGAAACTGAATTCCAAAGAACTTGCGTTCAAAATCAGCTATTATTGCATTAGGACTGTTACTTGATTTACCAATTTGAACAAATCCATCCGGAAGACGTGAAACCTTGTCACCATGGGACATCCAGACAATCTCTTCGCCTTCCTGAAATAGATCCTTGAAAATGGAACACTCCAGGCAATCCTTATTTGGATAAACCATTGCCTTGCCAAATTCACGAACCTTGCCTTTCTCAACCATTCCTCCCAATTGACTGGCCATGATTTGCTGACCATAACATATTCCCAAGATCGGAATTCCCAACTCGTAAATCATTTCGGGAGGTGAAAAAGGGTTCTCATCAACGACACTTCCAGGACTACCCGATAAAACAATTGCCTTCGGGTTTCTACGGTTTATGAAGTCCTCGGAGACATTTTGACAGGGATGGATTTCACAATAGGCATTTAATTCTCTGAATCTTCTGGCAATTAATTGTGTTACCTGACTACCAAAGTCGATGATAAGGATTAGATCATGTAGTTTTGGGTTCACTTTATACTCATGGAATAGTTCCGATTTGTAATCGGTATTGTCAAAAATTTATATGGAATTAATACCAAAAAATAGAATGGAATTGGTGTAAGTAAGTTGAATTGACTATCTTACCAATTGATTTGGAATATTTAGATCAGCAAAATTTAAACAGGATTGGATTTACTCCCCATGGTCGATTTACGTGCAAACAGAACTAGAAGAAGAGGGGGTGGCGGGGCCAGAAAAAGGGCTGAACGAACCACCCTCAAAATTGAGACCGCTAGGTTTATTGAAAGGAGTTTACCCAACCTGGAACTGTATTCGGATGAAGCATTGGAGATAATCGAAAACAATGCTGAACTTTTGCTTGAAGAAATTGGTGTGGATTTCAAGGATAATCCCAAGGCACTTGAACTCTGGAAGGATGCTGGAGCTGATGTACAAGGCGAGCGGGTTAGACTACCGAGAGGGCTGGCAAGGAAATTATTGGAAACGGTACCCTCAAGCTTTACCCAGCATGCCAGAAACCCTGCGAGGAGCGTTGAAATTTCCCCCGATACCCTTGTTTTTGCTCCTGTTTATGGACCACCCTTTGTCAGGACACAAAGTGAGGGAAGACGCTATGCCACCATTGATGATTTCCAGAAATTTGTAAAACTGGGATATATGTCAAAATGGCTTCACCACTCTGGGGGAACAGTTTGTGAACCGACCGACCTTCCGGTTAACAAGCGTCATCTTGACATGGTTTTTGCCCATATCAAATATTCCGACAAGCCCTTTATGGGGTCAGTTACAGAATCGTCCAGAGCAGAAGATACCCTGGAAATGACAAGAGTTCTGTTTGGCAATGAATTTGTTGAACAGAATATAGTCCTGACCTCCTTGATCAATATCAATTCCCCATTGACCTTTGATGCCGTAATGATGGGTGCTCTGGAAGTATACGCACGCTCAAACCAGGCTGCGATCGTTTCCCCGTTTATTGTTGGCGGTGCCATGGCACCTGTTTCCATCATTGGAACCCTAACCCAGGTATTGGCTGAAGTGTATGCCGGGATTGGATATAGCCAACTTGTCCGAAAAGGGGCACCGGTTATCTTTGGAACATTTGTGACATCCATTGACATGAACTCGGGTGCTCCGACTTTCGGTACACCGGAGGCTTCAAAAATT
>CAZHIL010000496.1:0-4032 GCA_964532985.1 uncultured Albidovulum sp.
CTTTTCTGGTACCAATGATTAATGAAGTTAGAGCTTCTCCATGAATGAGGGTAGAAAAAACAAGCAGGGTAAATGGGGCAAGAGTATTTCCCGGTTATACGCAGTACAAGCCTTGTTCCAGATGGAAGCCAGCAATCAGGGGGTGGATTATGTAATTGCAGATGTTCTGGAAAACGGAATTGGTGAGATGATTGATGGAGTGCAATTACCTTCTCCCAACAAGAATTTTTTCAGAACCCTGCTTCATTCAGCAGTGGACAACCAGCAAAAAATCGACAGATTGATTCATTCAAAATTACCGGACAACTGGACAATTGACAGAATTGATCCAACCATCAGGGCTATATTCCGGGCAAGTTGTGCCGAGATGATTTTAAATAAGACTCCGGTCAAGGTGATCATCAATGAATATGTGGATATTGCCAAATCATTCTTTCCTTCCGGCAAAGAGTCTGGCTTTGTAAATGCAATTATCGAGAATATGGTCAATGAACTCCACCCGATTGCCCACGAATCCTGATATTTTCCGTTAGTAACCTAGCACCTTGAAGCAAGGTTATTTCCTATGACTACTTGAAAACCCAAACATCAAGTAAAAATCAAGCCAAGTAAAAATAGTCCTATTCAAGTTTGCATCTTTTGCAGGTCATCCGATTCGGTAATGATTCCTTAACTTGGCAGACATTATAGTTTGGTTCTCCAATGACATTGATTGTTTCATTTTCTTCTCTCCTGGTATCGGTTGTACTTCTGCAACTCAGTTCGGGTATCCTGGGACCTCTTGATGTCTTGTCAGGTTATGAGTTGCATTTTTCCACTACACAAATCGGTTTGTTGGGTTCCTCGCACTTCATTGGATTTTTTATTGGATGTTGGTGGGCACCTAGATTGGTCGGTCAAGTCAATCATTCCCGCTGTTTTGCTGTTTTTGCTTCCTTGGGAACCATAGGTATCCTTCTTCACATGGTTTTCATTGACCCTTATGCATGGGCAGCGATGAGGATTCTCTCGGGGATGTGTGTGGCAGGATGTTTTACGGTAATCGAAGGATGGATTCAGGCCAAGACCGTAAATCAGAACAGGGGCAAATCACTTCGCCTCTATAGGTCAGTTGACATGTGCGGTGGCATCGTGGCCCAAATCATAATTGCCTGGTTAACACCGGCTCACTATGTCACCTATAATCTGATCGCCATAATCTGCTGTGCCTCATTGTTACCTCTGGCATTAACACGTATACCTCCTCCAAAGACCCAACAGAAACTACGATTGAAGCCGAAATTGGCCTATCAAATCTCTCCAATGGCAACTGCTGGCGTGGTGGTTTCCGGAATTACCACTGCAGGGTTCAGAATGGTCGGGCCAATTTATGGCACCCAAATTGGGTTGAACAATTTTGAAATGGGGATATTTCTGGCTTCATTCCTTGTTGGAGGGGCAATTGCCCAATTTCCGACTGGTTGGGTTGCCGATAAAATTAACCGACGTACCGTATTGATATTCCTTTCCTTCCTGGCTACTCTTGCCTGTATACTGACTATTTATTTACCTGGACATATACCTGACAGCATTTTCGCAGCTACAATCATCCTTGGATTCTTTACTTTTCCGATTTATTCAGTCTCGGCAGCCTTGGCAAACGATCATGCAAATCCCGATCAAATGGTTGAAGTAAGTGCCTCACTGTTATTCTATTATGCTCTTGGAGCTATAATCAGCCCCTACTTCATTTCAGGATTGATTGAAAGTTTCGGGGTTAATGCGATGTTTACTATCATTGCCCTATTCCATGTTGCTCTGGTTGTTTTTGGTGTGATAAGAATGAGATTGCGACCATCACCCGAACAACGAACAAACTATGTCTATACTCCTAGGACCAGTTACCTCTTGGGAAGATTATTGAGGAAGTCCAGAAAAAAGAGTAATGAGGGTGAATAAGCCCCTCAATTGGTTTAAACGTCAAAGTACATATGAATAGAATATTGATCACTTCAGCGATTCCATACATCAATGGAATCAAGCATTTGGGTAACCTTGTTGGGAGTCAGTTACCTTCCGATCTCTATGCCCGCTATATGCGATTGAGGGGACATGAGGTCATGTTCATCTGTGCTACCGACGAACATGGAACACCAGCAGAACTTGCAGCTTCAAAGGCGGAAAAACCCGTCGAAGAATATTGTCAGGAGATGTATGAAATACAGAAAAATCTGGCCAAGGAATTCCGGTTGTCGTTTGATTATTTTGGCCGGTCTTCCAGCCAGCGAAATCATGTGTTGACACAACATTTTGCAGGACAGTTGGACAAGAACGGATTCATTTCCGAGGTTGAGGAGGAGCAGATATATTCTTTCCCGGATAAGCGTTTTCTGCCGGATCGTTATGTTCAGGGCATTTGTCCAAATTGTGGCTATGAAAATGCCCGTGGCGACCAATGCGAGAACTGTACCAAGCAATTGGATCCAACGGATTTGCTGGAACCTCGATCGGCCATTTCCGGTTCCACTGATCTGGAGATACGCAAGACCAAACACCTTTATCTGAGACAATCCCTTTTTCGAAAGCAACTGGAACAATGGATCGATTCCAAAAAGGATTGGCCCATCCTGACCACTTCAATTGCCAAGAAATGGTTGTTTGACGACGAGGGGCTTCAGGACAGGGGCATTACTAGGGATCTTGATTGGGGAATACCCGTAAGAAAAGGCACCGAACCCTGGCCTGGTATGGAAGACAAGGTATTTTATGTCTGGTTTGATGCCCCCATCGAATATATTGCTGCAACTGCCGAATGGGCCGATGCGAATGGTAAATCAGATACTGATTGGGAACGTTGGTGGCGTTTGGACAAAGGAGCTACAGATGTGCGGTATATACAATTTATGGGCAAGGACAATGTTCCGTTTCATACACTTTCCTTCCCGGTTACAATCATGGGGTCAGGAGAACCATGGAAATTGGTGGATAACATAAAATCCTTCAATTACCTGAATTATGACGGAGGACAATTCTCCACCAGTCTTGGCCGGGGAATATTCATGGATCAGGCCCTCGAAATTCTACCGTCGGATTACTGGCGATGGTGGTTGTTGTCACATGTTCCGGAATACTCGGACAGTGAGTTCACATGGGACAATTTTTGCGAAGGGGTAAACACTGACCTGGCCAATGTTCTCGGGAATTTCGTGTCAAGGGTTACCAAGTTTTGCTCCTCTCATTTTGGCAACAAGGTACCCGAGAATCATGGATGGACCGATCTGGAGCAGAAATACTCTACCTTGATTGAGCAAAACCTTGTCTCCTATCAGGAATTCATGGATGATATTGAAATTCGCAAGGCCTCCCAATCACTGCGTAAAATATGGGCACTGGGCAATGAATATATACAGGAGGCTGCACCCTGGGGGATTGTCAAGACAGATAAATCCCGAGCAGCAACCGTATTGAACTATTCTCTCAACCTAATCAGGTTTTTTGGCAATATTTCCTCACCATTCATACCTGATGCTTCTGTAAGCCTATTGGGTATATTTAATTCCGAAGATCGACCGGTTTGGCCGGATAACGTAAATTCGGCCCTGAACTCACTTCATGTAAATCAGGAATTCCAAGTTCCTGAAATTATTTTCAAAAAGATTTCCAAGGAAGATTCCGAGCGTTGGAAGCAAAAGTTTGCAGGCAAGGATTGAATACCCAAGATAATTTTCAATGTCCTTTGATTTTCTCGAAGAAACAATTCTTAACTCTGCCCTATCATTGTGGGACTTGCCCGCAAAACGCAAAATCAGATTGATCAATGTATCGGAAAACCTGACATATCTGATAGAAGCAAATGGTATTCCACAGTCAATCCTGAGGGTTCACAGGCCGGATTATCGTTCGCAACAGGAAATCGAGAGTGAATTAATTTGGCTGGACCGGATACAGTCTGAAAACCTGATTGCCACCCCCACAGTATTCAGGGGCAAGGATGGTGCCAGAATTCAGAATATCAAATCTCCCAACACTGGCCGAATGGTCAATCTGGTAATG
>CAZHIL010000497.1:0-8744 GCA_964532985.1 uncultured Albidovulum sp.
GTCTGCTTCCCTGATTGCTTCCTCGTCATGTTCAACAACGATAACGGTATTGCCCTTGTCTCGCAGATTGATCAATGTGGACAACAAGCGTTGGTTATCACGTTGATGAAGTCCTATGGAAGGTTCATCCAGGACATATAGAACACCGGTCAAACCGGAGCCGATTTGACTGGCCAACCTAATTCTTTGGCTTTCTCCACCAGAAAGGGTTCCGGCCTTACGGGAAAGTGTCAGATATTCAAGTCCTACATCAACAAGAAAATTCAACCTATCCCGGATTTCCTTGAAGATTGAAGCCCCGATCGTGTTTTGTTGTTCGGAAAGCTCGGCAGGAATCTCAGATATCCATTGCAAAATCTCAGTAATCGATTTTTCGACCAATTCACCCAAATGAAGTCCGCCAATCTTGACCGCCAAGGCTTCATTATTTAGCCGGTATCCATTGCAGGTATGACAGGTTTCATTTTTTTGCATCCCTTCCAATTGGTGCCGTCGCTTGAAAGATGTTGTTGAATGATAAATTCTTTCCAAGAAGGGGACGATTCCTTCAAAATTCAAACTTTCCTTGATCAATCGACCACTTTCCTCAAGTTCGTAATTTACCTTACCCCCATAAAAAAATACATCCCTGAATTTTTGAGGTGTGTCATGCCAAGTGGAATTATGGGGAAGATTGAAGCTCTTGAGCAAAATAAGAATCTTGCTCCAGAAATCTGCTGATTTTGGCACAAACCATTCATCTACAATATCCAGAACTTCCTTATTGGGTTCACGGATGATTTCAGACTCTGCGAATACTCTTTTCGTTCCTAGACCATCACAATTTGGACATGCACCTGAAGGAGCATTGAAAGAAAACAGCCTTGGTTCGATTTCCCTGATGGTAAACCCGGACACAGGGCATGCGAACTTTTCGGAAAACAGTATTGGTTCAAGACTGCTATTGCCAACAAATTCGATTTCAGCGGTACCATTACTTTGATCGAGTGCCGTTCTTAGGGATTGCGCTATTCTTTCCTCATTGCCGGGTCCGGCAACTATCCTGTCTATCACCAGAGAAATGTCATGCCGATAGTTTTTTTCCAAATTGGGTATGGTATCAAGGGTTTGTATTTCACCGTCAATCTTGACACGCAGAAAGCCCTTTTTCTTGAATTCTCTTAGCTCGTTCCGGAAAGTACCTTTCCTGTCCCTTATGATTGGAGCCAGAAGCAAATACCTAGTTCCCACTTCAAATGAGGCAATTCGATCCACCATGTCCGAGACCTGCTGTGAGGTTATCGGCAAGCCTGTTGCAGGGGAATACGGTACCCCTACCCTTGCATAAAGAAGCCGTAGGTAATCATAAACCTCGGTAATCGTTCCAACCGTGGACCTGGGATTCCGGGATGTTGTTTTCTGCTCGATGGAAATGGCTGGTGAGAGACCTGAAATATTATCTACATCAGGCTTCTCCATGACATTGAGAAATTGACGTGCATAGGCTGATAGGCTTTCGACATATCGTCTTTGACCTTCGGCATAAATCGTATCGAGAGCGAGAGAAGATTTGCCTGAGCCACTGAGACCGGTAAAGACAATCAATTTGTCCCTAGGTATGGTTAAATCGACTGATTTCAGATTGTGCTCCCTGGCACCGAGAACCGTGATTTCCTTCAACTCACTCATAATTGTTAATTTTCTAATTCCAAATTTTCTATTCAGGTGATTTATATTAGTGGGGTCTTTTTCAGATAATGATACTTTGAAATTATGCAATTTAAGTTATAACCCAAACAAATGCTTGCAATTACCAAATATTAATTGATTGATGTTAAACATAAATTGATGATGAACTAATATCCCTCGATCTGTCCACAAATTTGATAAAATCGTGCAGTATCACCTTGAGGTATCCTTATCTGATTGAAATCCATAATAAGACCGGTTTGAGTGTCAGGATTAAGTAAATTTGCTTTAGATTGAATGAATTCGGATAGCCTTATGGGTATGATATTGGACAATAAATTAAATATTACAAATCAGGTGGAACTGGCAAAGGCTGAAGAAAGAATTAGCAAGAAAAAGGCCAAATAACTTTTTGACTCTGGGGATATTAACAAGTTTGAAGTAGGTACCTTTAAGGGACTTGCGTTTATTCATGCCTATTTGTTTGAAGACATTTATGATTTTGCCGGTAAAATCCGTGATGTGAACCTAGCCAAAGGGTTTTTCCGTTTTGCACCACTTCTGTATTTACAAGCAGCATTGAAACATATCGATGCCATGCCTCAAAATAGCTTTGGTGAGATAATTGAAAAATATGTAGAAATGAACATCGCTCACCCATTTCGAGATGGCAATGGACGTGTAACTCGCATCTGGTTGGATCTGATTTTGAAAAAGGAACTGAAGCAAGTGGTGGATTGGAACAGGGTTGATAAAGATGATTATCTTTCTGCCATGCAAAGGAGCGTAGTAAAGGATTTAAAAATCAAAACTCTGTTGAAAAAAGCACTATCGGATCAAATTGATGACCGAGTTTTGTTTATGATTGGCATAGATGTCAGTTATTACTACGAGGGTTATAGTGAATTCAAAACTGAGGAGCTTTAACCATGAATGGGATTGGTTAGTAGGTAATGCCCCAAGAGATTGGCTGGTTGTAGTACGATTGGCAAGTAGTTGACTTACAAAAACCAAGTCCAAGTAAAATATTTATCAAATTTTACTCCCCCATACTTGTGGAAGAACCAATCTCACACTTTTTGCGCAATGAAAAAACCATAACTGTAATAACAACAGTATTTCTCATACAATTCAATTTCCATATTCACAGCCTCAATCAATTGCTTGGCAGCTTCTGATTGGTACTTTGACAGAAACTCATCACTTCTTCCTTGCAGTGGTTGGTAGTAATTATCCCACCATGCTGATTTTGGAAATGGGAAATACCCTTTAAGTACAAACCCCTGCTCTTCCAAAATTTCCATTTTCCTTGATGGGGTAGCAATTTCTGGATATTCATTTTGCCAAAATTCATTGATTTCAGCAGGTCTATCCATGGTGAGCCAAATAACTTCCGAAACAGCCATGATTCCACCTGGTTTCAGGAAGCGCTTGAGATATTCGATCCCATTGGAAAAACCCATGTTGTAAATCGAACCCTCGGTCCAAACAACATCAAAATTATCTTCGGAAAAGGGTAAATCATCCATTGAACAAGCTCTGGTAGATATTTTTTCCGAAAGTCCTTGCGATCGGGCTTTTTCCTCAAGAATTCTTAAAAAGACAGTAGACAGGTCGATAGCCAAGATTTTGGCATCAAGAGATTTTGCGAGCTGCAATGTTGATGCACCTGTACCAGCTCCGACATCAAGGATTTGTACTCTTCGAGTACTCCTGGTCAAACCAGCCATGTTTATGGCAAGGGAGGTCAATTCAGTGCTTCCAGGACCTTGACGTTCTTCATCCTTGTGCAAATCAATCAATAGTTCTAGATCCATTATTCTCCCTGTTGAACAAGTTGTTTTGTTTATGAAAATTACCTGGAACCTAACAAAGGGGTGATTTATGAACAGATTACTTTCACTTTTCTTGCGATTTCCTTGTGTCCATCCACTTGCAAACAAGCCAATAAGCCCATGCAGGTATGCTTGCTACAAGACTGTATAAAATTATTCCAATTGGACCAAACAAACCTCCAATAATAGACAGGAAACTCGTTATCGGAGCCAAAATAATAAACAAAACCTTTGCAGTTCTTTTTCGATCTGAATTATGAATTCGTAATATCGCAAAATACAGAAACCAACCTGCTGGCAATGCCGGCAGAAGTTGAATAAAGATTAATGGATCCAAAGGTAAACTGAAACCTCTGATCAAACTTATGAAGATTATCAGGAACGGATTCCAAAAACTCGCTATGCAAATTGTCTTAAAATTAAGCATAAGATACCTACTGATATTGTGATACGAAGAACAAATCTTCGATCAAGATTAATTTTAACTTATCCAGACCAAATTTGTGTATTTTTCCTCAACTGGTAGTTTTGGCACAGGATTTGCCAATATATTACAAAACGGAAATTACATATTTATTTTGGTGATTGGTGTTAATCACAACAAAGTTGTGTATATTTTGGTCAGATGATGGTTTAAGTTTGATTCCATTAAGATTTTTGTATTACACATGGTCGAATGATGACCATTGTGTAGATGGTTTTGGGTAAGTAAGTTATGTTAAACAATACAGTGAACAGGGTTACAATAATTGGTATCGTGGAGCGGGACCCTGAAATCAGACAGTTTCCTTCGGGTGGACAGGTTTGCTCGTTTTCAGTAAAGACATCAGAAAAATTCAAGGACCGCCATACAGGTGAAGACAGGGAAATCTCCCAAATCAACAGAGTTGGTGTCTATGTTCCTAATTTCATTACTGCAATACAAAATGAAGTTACCCAGGGTGACCTAGTGTATATTGAAGGTAGAATGGAAACACGCAGGTCAACTGATGAAATGGGCAATGAAAGATTCTGGACCGAAGTCTCAATTCGACCCTATCACGGTTCATTTGCCAAATTAAATTCCTCTAGTAGTGCTGAAAGCAGCTTCCCCGAGTCCAAGCCACAAAACGAGCCAAGTCAGTGGCGAAATTATGGTTCGAACAATCAACAAAACCCGGATTCTGGAGCGGGCGGAACACGTCGGGGATTCACCTCGGATAATGATCAAGACGATAATATTCCGTTTTAAAATATTAAAAGGGTTTTGCTACTATTCCACGGGCTTTTAGTAAGTAGAAATACTTTACTTCAAAATTATGGAATCACTACCATTTTCTGCAAAATAAACTATTTATTAAATAGTTCTACTTCGTAAGAATTTAGTTCCAAAAATTACACATTCCGAAGCTAGTGTTTAACACACTGGAACATGGTTGGACGATCCCCTGGTTTCGGTGATTTGAATAACTTGATTTCTATAGTGCCAAATAGGTTGAGGATTTAACTTTGGACGATAACGACATTGAAAATGAAGATGATTTTCTAGACCCTGATCAGGGTATCCCTACCATCTCGTTAACCGATGAGTTAGGCTCATCCTATTTGGATTACGCCATGAGCGTAATTGTTTCCAGGGCATTGCCCGATCTTCGAGATGGTTTGAAGCCCGTCCACCGTAGAATTCTCTATGCCATGCATGAATCGGGGAATACCCACGACAAACCTTATCGAAAATCGGCCAGACCGGTTGGTGATGTCATGGGTAAATATCATCCCCATGGTGATGCCTCGATATATGATGCCCTAGTCAGGATGACGCAGGACTTTTCAATGTCCGCCCCCCTGCTTGATGGTCAGGGTAATTTCGGCTCGATGGATGGGGATAATGCGGCTGCCATGCGATATACCGAAATCCGTATGGATAAGATCGCTCAGCAACTACTCCTGGACATTGAAAAAAATACCGTAGATTTTCAGGACAACTACGATGGCAAGGATCAGGAACCCATTGTTCTGCCAGCAAGATTTCCGAATATCCTCGTCAATGGTGGCAGTGGCATTGCGGTCGGCATGGCCAGTACAATACCATCCTACAATCTTGGTGAAATCATTGATGTAACTCTTGAGCTTATCAACAACCCTGATGTTTCTGCCGAAAGATTGATGGAACTCGCTCCGGGGCCAGACTTCCCCACAGGTGGAGTAATCATGGGAAGAGTTGGCTCAAGGCAGACCTTCATTGAGGGTCGAGGTCGAATTGTCCTTAGGGCCAAGACTCATTTTGAAGCAATGGGTAAGGATGGCACTAGGATTGTCATTGATGAAATCCCCTACCAAGTCAACAAGTCAAGTCTGGTCGAACAGATTGTGGAGGTCGCTCGCAACAAGCAGGTCATAGGTATTTCCAATATTCAGGATGAATCCAACCGTTTGGGTGTTCGGGTTGCCATTGAACTCAAAAGGGACAGCACACCGGAAGTGGTATTGAACCAACTTTGGCGTCATACCAAAATGCAGTCCTCCATTGCCAGCAATCTGGTCATGCTCAATCGGGGCAAACCCGAATTGTTGAACATAACCCAGATTCTCTTGGCCTTTATTGAATTCAGAGAAGAGGTTGTAACCCGCAGAACTGCAGACAATCTCAGAAGAGCCCGCGAACGAAGCCATCTCCTTTGTGGATTGGCTGTTGCCATTTCAAATCTGGATGAGGTTGTAACCATCATCCGTGGATCAAGTCAGCCGAGTGATGCCAGGGAAGCCCTGATGGCGCGGGATTGGCAAGCCGAGGAAATTGCCGACTATATCAAGCTCATTGATGATCCTCAAAATAAAATCAATCCGGATAATACCTATCGGCTTACTGAAACCCAGGCCCGTGCAATTCTTGACCTGAGATTGCAAAGATTAACTGCCATGGGAGTCAAGGAAAATACCGATGAGTTACAAGTTCTGGCCGAAAAGATTAAGGATTATCTGGACATATTGCGGTCGGGAGAACGGGTCCGAAGAATAATTTCCGAGGAATTGATTGAGGTCAAGGAAAAATATGCCATACCCCGGAGAACACTAATTGAGGAATTTGATGAAGAAATCGAGGACGAGGACCTTATACCGCAAGAGGATATGGTTATCATCATTACCAGGGAAGGATATATCAAGAGAACTCCACTGGATGATTATCGTCAGCAATACAGGGGTGGCAAGGGTCTTGCCGGCATAAACACCAAGGACGAGGACTTTGTCAAAAACATTTTTGTGGCCAATACCCATGATGAATTGCTTTGTTTTACAACCAACGGGCTAGCCTACAAGATCAAAACCTGGAAACTCCCGCTTGGAGGAAGAAACACCAAGGGGAGACCCCTTGTAAACATACTCAACGTTGAGGGTGGTGTTTCAATTTCTGAAACCATACTACTTTCTGAAAGGGATTTTGAAGATCCTGGGAAATTCCTGGTTTTTGCCTTTTCCAATGGAAAGGTAAGAAGATCCGCCCTCTCCCACTTCCGGAAAATCCAGTCAAACGGGAAAATTGCCTTTAGCGATGAGGAAAACTATACTCTCATAGGTACCTGTTGCTGTACGGAAGCTGATGATGTTATACTTGCTTCCAATCATGGCCAGGCAATCAGGTTTTCCACCACACGCCTTCGTGAAATCAAGTCCAGAAAATCGGTTGGCGTTATGGGATTGCGCTTGCGGAAAAAAGACCAGCTGGTTGGTTTGGTGTCGGTTCCGGCAGATAGAATTGCCAATCCACAAAAAAGGATCGAGTATCTCAAGTTTCGTAGGTTTGATGAGGAATTCGAGGAAGAACTTGGGGAAGAGACTGAAGACAACGGTTTGAGTGACCTTCCCTTATTTGCTGACACGCCAGAAGTTTCCAATGAGGAATTGGCAGAAACAGAGGAATTAATCATCGTGATAACCAAGGAAGGTGGTGGTAAACTTACCTCCAGTCACGAATTCCCGGCCAAACTCAACAGGGGTGGATATGGCGTCAAGGGTAACAAGATCAAAGGTGTCATTTCCTTCATGAAAGTCACCCTTGAGGATCAAATCATTTTGGGTACAAATTCAGGTCAGGTAATCAGATGCAATGTCAGTGATGTCTCATACAGGTCACGTTCTGCAGGTGGGGTCAGGATTATGCGTCTTCCCGAGGATTCAGAAATAGTATCCGTTGCCAAGATAGATTCCTCCAAAATACCAGATCAGGAAGAAGATCAATTTGATGAAGATGGATCCGAAGTTTCTGAAAGCCCTGCTGAGTAAACCTTTATACAGCACCTGACGCCTGATACGGAATTAAATGATGTAAACAGCCAAGCCGATGGTTATCGAAAGATTTGCCCCTTCTCCTACAGGCTATTTACATTTGGGTCATGCCTATTCAGCCATGACTGCCTGGCGTTCCACCAAGGCCAATAACGGCAAATTCCATATTCGTATTGAAGATCTGGATTCAACCCGTTCCAAATCGCAATATACCCAGGCCATTTTTGATGATCTATCAAGGCTGGGAATCACTTGGAATATACCTGTAGTGTACCAGTCAGAAAGATATTCCGTTTATGAGGATTGCCTTTCCAAATTAATTACCATGGGACTTTGCTTTCCTTGCAAATGTACTCGAAAGGATATCAAGGATTCCCTGGAAGCACCAAATGCTCCCCTCATTTCGGAAGGTCAAAAATTGCTTTATCCTGGCACATGCCGAAACAGGTCCTTTGATGAAATGCACAAGGGGGATGCAGTTAGACTGAATTTTTCAAAGGTCATTGAATACTTTGGAGGTTTGTCGCACTTTCCAACATTGGAAATAAGGGAACTTGGCCAATCCCATTCAGGTGTTCATCATGTATCACCCGAATACTTTCAGGGAAATTTTGGAGATATTGTCCTTGCCAGAAAGGATATCGGTACTTCCTATCATTTGGCCGTGGTCATTGATGATGCATTCATGGGTATCACCAATGTGACAAGGGGGGAAGATATTTTCGACTCAACTTTTATCCACAGGTTGCTACAGGAACTTCTGGGCTTGCCAGTACCAACATGGTCACATCATGGGCTGATCAGGGATGAAGATGGCAAGAGACTGGCCAAAAGAAGCCCGTCCTTTACCCTTAGAAACTTGTGGGATCAGGGTTTTACATCTGAGGAAATAATCTCCATGGTAGATAAACAATTATGTTGAAATTGGACCAGTATTTTGTTTCATTCTTGAGTGATTGAATTGAAAGTCATGTTATC
>CAZHIL010000498.1:0-3641 GCA_964532985.1 uncultured Albidovulum sp.
TTCATGTACTGGGCAACAACCAGGATCTTTTCGGATTTGCCAAGAAAATCGTATCCAAGGATGCTGTCGAGTTGAACATTCTGAAAATAGAAGTGCTTTTGGGTGTGTTTATTGGAGCTATTACCTTTACCGGATCAGTCATAGCCTTCGGGAAACTTGCCGGCAGAATTACCAGCAAACCCTTCAAATTTCCCGGAGGTCACATCTGGAACATTTTGTTGTTGATTGCCTGTATTGTTCTTGGTTATTTTTACTTTGTTGGGGATCAGGGCGTAGACCTTCTCGTTTATGTATCGATTTTGTCGGGTATTATCGGAATATTGCTTATCATGGGCATCGGCGGGGCCGATATGCCCGTTGTTGTTTCCATGCTCAATTCCTACTCGGGGTGGGCTGCTGCTGCCATTGGGTTTACACTCAGCAATGATCTGTTGATTGTAACCGGTGCCTTGGTAGGCTCCTCGGGTGCTATACTTTCTTACATCATGTGCCGGGCAATGAACCGAAACTTCGTTAGTGTCATCCTGGGTGGCTTTGGCGGAAGTGGCGAAGCTATCCAGAGCGTAGGGGGAGAACAGATTGCCATTGATGCAGATGGAGTAGCCACCCTGATTTCGGACGCTGACAGCATTGTCATAGTACCAGGCTATGGTATGGCCGTTGCCCAGGCCCAGGGACCAATCAGTGAATTGACCCAAAGACTTGTTGCTCAGGGCAAGACAGTTAGATTTGCCATTCACCCAGTTGCCGGAAGGTTGCCCGGACACATGAATGTTCTTTTGGCCGAGGCCAAGGTCCCTTATGACATCGTGCTGGAAATGGACGAAATAAATGACGATTTCCCGAGTACAGACTTGGCCATCATTATCGGATCCAATGATATAGTCAATCCGGCAGCCCAGGAAGATCCCAACTCACCGATTGCAGGGATGCCAGTCCTTGAGGTTTGGAAGTCCAACCAGGTGATTGTCTCCAAGCGGGGCCAGGGAACCGGCTATTCCGGTATTGAAAATTCCCTGTTCTTCAAGGAAAACACCCGAATGTTCTTTGGAGATGCCAAGGATTCAGTCAACAAGCTGTTGACACTTATTTCCTGAAACTGAGTTTTGTAGAAGATTTACCGTCCTCGAATGCGGGGATCAAGAGCATCACGTAGCCCATCTCCCAAATAGTTGACCGACAGGACAGTAAAGGATATGGCGACACCGGGCCATAGAACCCTCTCGGGGAAACTCTGCAGATAATCAGTAGCATCAAACAGCAATCTGCCCCAAGTCGGAAAATCCGATGGAAATCCCAATCCAAGGAATGAAAGGGCCGATTCTGTAATGATGGCATTGGCAATACCGATGGTGGCCGAAACCATGATTGGAGACAAGACATTCGGTAGAATGTGCCTGATAATGATCCTGCTGGAAGGAGTACCGATTGATTTGGCAGCCAATACGAATTCCCGTTCCTTGATGGTCAGGACATCACCCCTGACAATCCTTGCTGCCTGCATCCAACTGGTAATACCGATGACAAAGACAATTAGGATGAAAATACCGGTTTCGGGTCCAAAGGCTGCCCTCAAGGGATCCCTGAATAGCAAGATGATAACGAGGAGTAGGGGAAGGATTGGCAGGGCAAGAAACAAATCGGTTAGTCGCATCAATGGCCCATCCATCCATTTCACGAAACCTGCCAATACACCAACGAGCGTTCCTAGTATTAGGGAAAGCAACATGGCAGTGATACCAACGGCAACAGTGGTCTGCCCGCCGACAAGAATTCTGGCAAGGGTATCTCGCCCCAATTGATCGGTTCCCATCGGATGAGCCAAACTCATGCCCTGATCCCTTGACAGAATATCGATGTATTGCGGATCAATGGTCCAGACAAATGGTCCCAGAAATACAGCTCCCATGATGAACAGGAAGAAGATGGCCCCAAACAAGGCACCCCTATGGGTCTTGAATTGATCCCAGATATCACGCCATTGGGATGATGGCGCTGATTGCAAGGTAATGGAGGTGGTCACATCACTCATATCTGATCCTCGGATCTAGGATGCCGTACAAAATATCGGCCAGCAGATTGAAGAGAACAATCAAGACGGCAAAAATGAAGGTCAGGGTTTGAACCATCGGTATGTCGTTGGCTTGAATGGCCGTAATCAGAAGTTGTCCAAGTCCATTTACCTTGAATACCTGTTCGGTAATGATGGCTCCACCAAAGACTGTGGGAACACCTATGGCAATGACAGTCACAACGGGTATCATTGAATTCCTGAGGACATGAACCAGAAGTACGACATTCTCCCGCAAGCCCTTGGCTCTGGCGGTACGTACATAATCCTGATTTAGATTGTCCAGCATGGAAGCCCGCATGAAACGGCTGATTTGGGCTGCATTGTAAAGTGCAAGAACCATGGTTGGCATTATCATCTGCTTGATCTGTACAATTAAACTGCTCCAGTCGGTGACAACATGGGTTGTGTCATAAATGGAGGGGAACCAGCCGAGATGGACAGAAAAAATGACGATGAGCAGGACACCTGTGAAAAAGGTGGGGATCGAAAATCCAACCATTGAAACAAAGGTTCCAATCTGGTCAAACCAACTGTATTGCCTGTAGGCCGAAATAATACCGATGGGTAGGGCGATGATCGTTCCTATGACATAGGACATTCCGACAACCCACAAGGTTTGGGGAAGTCTTTGAACAACGATATCCATGACGGGTGATCGGGACTGCCAGGAAATTACCCTTTGCCTGTCTCCCGAGAAATCCACTCCGGTTAATTCGGTCAGAAGATGCAACGGTTCATTGATGAAGAATTGCTCAAGCCAGAGCAGAAAGCGTATGTGAAAGGGTTCCCCCAATCCAAGGGCAAGACGGATTTTCTCCCTCACTTCCGGGGGAATGGTTAGGGGGAGTTGAGCCGTAGGATCGCCTGGTGCCAGGTCAAGCAACAGAAACAACACCAGACTGATGAAAAACAAGGTTGGTATAGCCAACAAGGTTCGTCGAATAGTGTAGTTGAACATCTTGCTAGATCAGAACTTGATATCCAGGGTCCTACGGCTCAGGAGGCTCAGGGTTTGAACCCTGAGTCTTTGGCTTAAATTACTTCCTGTGCCAGTCGGCAATATTCCAGAGTTCGGAATCCCACGGATTCAGAACCACGCCACCGAGCGAGTTGGAATGAGCGGAAACCCGACCACGATGGATCAAGGGAATCATGATGTATTCTTGCATCAACTGATCATTCAATGCCTTGGACAACTCAATCCTTCGGTTCAGGTCGCCGGTTTTGGAGAGTTCACTGAGATTAGCATCATAGCCCTCATCACAATACCGGGGAATGTTGCCGCCTTGCCAGCCGTTCTCCGGTGATGGTTCACGACCACACTTCCAGAGGTTGAAGTAAGGCTCTGGATCGGTACCGTCAAAGATATTGGTGTACATTTCAACATCGGCAAAGAACTTCTGGAAGGTATCGGGACTACCTGGATCGCCACCAAAGAAAACCGATGCGTCAAGGTTCCGGAGTTCGGTTTCAACACCAATATCGGACCACCATTGCTTGATCAAGGCTTGGAAATCCTGACGAACGGCATTGGTCGAGGTCTGATAAAGTATGGAAAGTCTCATTC
>CAZHIL010000499.1:0-10005 GCA_964532985.1 uncultured Albidovulum sp.
CAAGGGAGTTTCAGGTGTTATGTCCCGGCCACTTTCAATCGTCCATGGTGTTGAACTGCCAGGAACATCAGTAAATTCAAGATTGCCTGCGGGCGACCATCCAAAGAGTACATAGTAGGCACTATTGACCCCTGCCGGTGAAAGCAGCCTGACAATATCGGAATCCTCCTTCAGGGTCTCATTGTATCGCTTGAGTGACAAATCATCAATTCTTCCTCCGGCAAGAGAAATTGAACCAGTCAAACTCGGAGTGTTGATGGTGATGCGTTCGGAGTTCTCCAAAGCCTGTTCCACCGGCACCTCACCAAGTGTATTGGAAGCTACAGAGACAGCGGCACCTGTTGTGGGGGGAGTAACGGCCACACCATCTTCGGAGATACCCTCCTGTAGGACCTGTTGGCCCTCAACGGGGGCCTGGGGTTCCTCGGGTGCAAACAGCAAGACCCAAAGCAGAATTATCACAAAGCTCAGCCCGATGGCCATGAGCATGTTTTTGTTTTGTTCATCCATAGACTTATTCTTCTACCAACAGAAAGTATTCCCGCTATTTCAACCTATTTTCAGCCTGTCAACAAATAGTTGTATTGAAAAAATCTTCAATTAAGTGCCGTCCAGGAAAAAAGTGGAATATAAAACGGGTAATTTGTTGAAAAACTAGTCAGGTACGTTATCAATACCGGATTGCCCCCAGGGATGACACTTCCCCAAACGCTTAATGGTAAGCCATGTACCTTTTATGGCTCCATGTTTTTCCAAGGCTTCGAGAGCATATGCGGAACAGGTCGGTTGAAATCGGCAATGCATTCCAATGAAAGGACTCCCAATCAAACGGTATAACCTTATTGGAAGGGAAAAAACATAAGCAAGAGGCGTCATGGATCAAACTTTTCCTGATCTCTAATTACCGTCTTTGGCCTTAACACTGTGATGTATTTTTTCCAAGGCCCATTTGAGGTCCTGCTTCATCTTTTCGAAATTCATATTTACAGTCGTGTTCCTGAATCCAATCAATACATAGTCCCAGCCAGGTTCACCAAATTGTGGAAGAATATCATGGGCAAGGTTTCTAAGTCTTCGTTTGGCCCGGTTTCGGGTTACGGCATTTCCCAATTTCCTTGAACATGTTATCCCCAATCTGATCGTTGGGTCGGTTTCTGCCGCTTCTCTCGGGAGGCCCTGAATCAGGAAACCCTTGGTATGCCATTTAAATCCAGTGGCTAGTCTGAGGAATTCTTTTCTCTTTTTGAGGGATATGATTTTCCTGCGATTTTCTTCCCGGCCTTCAACTGTCATTTCCCTAACTCAATTTTCATCAGGGTGTTTTCACAGAAAAGTGAAGCCTAGGCAGAAAGTACCTTGCGCCCTTTAGCTCTTCGTCGGTTAAGAATGGTTCTACCGGCCTTCGTAGCCATTCTGGCACGAAAACCATGGCGTCGCTTGCGAACAAGGTTACTCGGCTGAAACGTCCGTTTCATGTCTTCCTCATTTTCTGTCCAAAAAATCAAGGTTTTGATAATAGACCAAGATTTAAGATAGAATTCCCTTAAATCAAGTTATTTTGTAAGTCCGACTTACCAATTTATTATTTTACATGGTGTTAACCCAAGGCATTCATTAAATTGAGCCACTGACTATTTTAGATAAAATGGATTATCGATAAGAAAGGGATTGAAAGTGGAAAGTAAAAAGAACGAGGGTCTGAACCTGAAAAAACTCCTGCCACTGGCAATTATCGTGATTGTTGCCGTGATAGGCTTTGTTACACTCAGGGACTACCTGACTTTCGAGACACTTCGGGATAACCGGGAAACCCTGATTCAGTTCAGGGACAACAATTACCTAATCACTTCCCTCATCTTCCTTTCCATATATATCATCATCGTGGCCTTCTCCCTTCCGGGTGCAGCCATTGCTTCCCTGACCGGAGGTTTTTTGTTCGCACTGTTTCCAGGAACACTTTATAACGTCTTGGCTGCAACAATTGGTGCTACAATAATTTTCGTAGCCGCTAGGATGGGACTTGGAGATTTCCTTTCCAGGAAAATGGACACCAGTACCGGAACAGTTCAAAAGCTCAGGGACGGATTACGAGAAAATGAAATCAGTGTGCTTTTTCTATTGCGCCTGGTACCCGCGGTCCCCTTCTTTGTTGCCAACCTGCTACCGGCACTGGTCGGGGTTAAATTCAGGAATTTTGTCTTTACTACCTTCTTCGGAATAATTCCCGGTGCCCTGGTATATACCTGGGTTGGGGTTGGCTTGGGAGAAGTCTTTGCCCGTGGGGAAGCCCCCAATCTGGGCATTATCTTTGAATGGTACATCCTCGGTCCAATCCTCGGACTTTGTGCCTTGGCATTACTGCCGATTTTGATCAATGTCCTGAGGAAAAACAAAAAGGGCCATGAATAATCCATTGCCAAAGGGCAGGAACCGTTCGTGCAGTCTACAACCTGGTCATTTTAACCTTGATTGTCGTTGGAGGGTTTAGGAGGTCGGTCTGAAAACATCTAAAGAAGAGGGGATTTCTCTTTCCAAGCTCATAATTCTCTATTCAAGTTTCCTTCTATTATTCCTTGAAGTGGTCTTTCTGACGATTTCCGTTGCTTCATTTGAACGAGGGCAATTGGAATCACTTGCCAATCAGATTTCGCTTTTCAAAAACATCTATCTGGAAGAATTGGATTCATGTGAGGAACCTGTTGCTTACGTCAACTCTTCACAGGATTCATACTACAACATTATTGGCCCTTTGGAATCATCGCCCAACTTCATACCAACCGAGAGGCCAATATCTCGGAATGAGGCAGCGGACGAATTCCTTTATACCATGGGTTATTCGTCCCTGGGGTTTCGCTATGAGCAATACGAGAATGGAGAAATAAATTGTCGCCAAAAATATGATTTCAACATAGATGCAAGCAATCTCGAAGACAAGGAAATTCTGATGGTTGACCTTCGGGAGGAAAACATTTTTGCAAGCCTCAGGTCAGGATTTGTTTCGCTTTACAACAAGTTATTCAACAAGGATTTTGTCTATACGGTTTTTTTTGACAGGGAAATAGAAAACAACAGGGAGGTTTACGAATTCAAAATCCAGAGTGAAAAGGTCCTGATCTCCTTCGAAGCACTTTTCAGGGTAATCTTGATACCCACAATCATAATCCTGATAGTCAATACGGTTTTGATAACCCTTGGATCGGTCATGTTTTTCTCCCGGCCGATTGACAGGATCGCCAGGAAGATTCAGGGCATCCACTCCATGCTGTATGAATCTGAAAAAAGGGAAAGACAGAAAACCACCAAGAAGAGCATTTTTCTGGAGATCAACAGGATCGAAAGGGAAATAGCCCTTGCCACTGACAGGCTGCGACCGATAAATACGCTGGAAGGGGAAGGAAAGGCCTTTCGACACGAAATCCAAAATTACCTGTCCACCATCAACTCATCCATCCACAACATGGTTACTTCCCTTGGGGAAAAAGGAAAACCATACCAGGAAAAGGTAAAGAGCATCGAAACCATCGGGCAGATGATAAGTGCCAAAGTGGAACATCTGGTAAATTATGTAACTACTGACCCCCGAAATCTTCCAAAGGAGGAAGTTTCATTGGGTAAGTTGCTTACATTGATAAAACAAATGGGGGATGAAGTTGCAAAACACCATGGGGTAGATGGACCAAAGGAGCGGGGTGAGGGCGACGACGGCAACTCGATTTTTGACATAAACTGGATTAACAACAAGCAAAAGGAAGTGAAAGTCAATGCCAACTGGGAATCCTTGTATGGCGTGATACACAATCTCATTCTCAATGCCATTGTTGCCATCAAGTACAGGATGCAATACGAAAAGGAAATAGGGATTGAAAATGTTGAATATGGTAAAATACTCATAACCGTCAAGGAATCAGGGGATGGTCAATTCGTTAACATTTTTGTAAAGGACAACGGAACCGGGGTTGAGGCAACAATTCGGCAATCCCTTTTTGATTATGGCGTACAGGGTACATCGAACATTTCGAAAAATACTGGTAGCAGCCCCCTAGGAGGTGTCGGTCTTCACTATGCATTTCAACAGATAAATTATCAGGGGGGTGAGTTGAAGCTTGATTGGACAAGTCATTTTCTTGACAAGCCAACTCCCCGAAAAACAGGAACCAGATTTAAAATTACTTTACCAAAATGGCCATCACAGAAAATCTGATTACTCGCAAGGTTATGGAGGGTGATACCGCAAGCGAAGCCATATACTCTGCCTGTGAATCCTACCGCTATGAGTTGACCAGGGTTTGGGATTCCAGTGGACCCCGAATTTTGTATATCATGTTGAATCCATCAACAGCAACAGAGTATAAAAACGATCCAACAGTTGCTCGATGTGAGGGGCGGGCGAGGTACCTTCACTTCGGTTCCTACAGGGTATGCAACATATTTGCCTTGAGAAGTACCAATCCAAAAGAGTTGTACAAAAGTGACTTTCCCATAGGAAAGGATAATAACGAAGCAATCAAACAGGGTTGTGTCTGGGCTGACAAAATTGTATGTGCTTGGGGGAATCATGGCGAGTTGCATGATCGTGGACGAGCGGTTGAAAATCTAATTCGAGGTATTGTTCAAAATGTATTCCACTTGGGTTTGACCAAAAGAAACATGCCCAAACACCCCCTTTACATACCCCATTCACAACCTTTGGTTCGCTGGATATGATATGTGGAAACATTTATGGGGCAAGAACATTAAGTAATCAGGTATGAGACAATGAAATTCATTTTGATTCGCCATGGCAAGTCCGATTGGAATACCAACCAAACCGACCATGATAGACCCCTTGCTCCAAGGGGAATAAAGGCCGCGGAGAAAATTAGCCGCTGGCTGGTTTCGAAAGGACATTTTCCCCAAACGGTACTTTGTTCAACTGCCACGAGAACAAGGCAAACCTGGGAAGGTATCAGGAAGCTTGTACCAGCACCGACGGAGGAAGTATTTGTTCCTGCACTTTATGGTGCTTCACCGGGCATGATGTTGAAACATTTGCAAAATGCTAAAAGCGGTACCGTTATGATGATTGGGCATAATCCCGGGAGTGCCGAACTTGCCAGCATTGTTTTACGGGAGCCACCTCAATCTCTGCAATTCTTCCGTTTTCCGACCTGTGCAACTATGGTTTGCGAGTTTCCAAACAACGAGTGGGAAGACATCAATCCAGGAGAAGCACATTTGCTGGATTTTGTTGTTCCAAGAGAACTTTAGGTTCTGACCTGAAATCGTACCCTAGATTCATCAGGAAGCAACCATTTGGGTCAATTTACGATTCCTGCAGAAAGGCACTTTTCTCCAAGCAGGAACAAAACCGCATGGGCAAGAACAAGACAGTTTTAGTGTCCGAGAATCTGGCTCAGGAAAAGTTTTGTTCTATCGCTTTGGGGATTGTTGAAGAATTCCTCTGGCTCATTCGACTCAACGATTTGTCCTTCATCCATGAAAATTACCCTGTTGGCAACCTGCCGGGCAAATCCCATCTCATGGGTAACACAAAGCATGGTCATGCCATCCTCAGCCAGCTCTATCATGGTGTCGAGAACTTCCTTGATCATTTCAGGGTCTAGGGCTGAAGTTGGTTCATCAAACAACATGATACGGGGTCTCATGCACAGGGAACGGGCTATGGCAACCCTTTGTTGTTGCCCACCTGACAATTGTCCAGGGTATTTGTAGGCCTGTTCGGGTATCTTAACCTTTTCAAGAAAATGCATTGCTGTTTTTTCGGCTTCATGTCTCGGTACCTTGCGAACCCATATCGGGGCAAGAGTACAGTTTTCCATGACCGAGAGATGGGGAAACAGATTGAAATGCTGGAAACACATGCCAACCTCGGATCTGATTAGGTCAATGTTCTTCAGATCAGAGGAAAGTTCCGTTCCTTCCACGATGATGGAACCAGATTGATGTTCCTCAAGTCTGTTAATACACCGGATCAAGGTTGATTTACCTGAACCTGAGGGACCACAAATGACGATTCTCTCACCATTGTTGACGGAAAGATTAATGTCTCGCAGCACGTGAAACTTGCCAAACCATTTGTTCATGTTGGTAATGACAACAGCTGGCTGGGAATCCTGTTCGGGATTTGACTTTTTTTCCAAAACTTCTTGTTGCACTGGTTTTTCCTAGTTAACGGTGACCTGTTTCAAGTTTTTTCTCAAGATAGATTGAGTAGCGGGACATGGCGAAACAGAAAACAAAAAATACAACTGCCACAAAGGCATACAGTTCCCACACAATACCATTCCAGGCAGTATCAGACCTGATTGCTCTGGATAAACCAATCGGATCCAGCAAGCCAATGATGGATACTAAGGTAGTATCCTTGAACAATCCAATAAAAGTGGAGACTATTCCCGGTATGGAGATTTTCAGTGCTTGGGGCAACACAATCAAACGCATGGATTTCCAATAATCCAGCCCCAAAGCATCACCTGCTTCATACTGGCCCTTGGGAAGTGCTGCCAATCCACCTCTTATTACCTCGGCCATATAAGCTGAAGCAAACAATGTGACCATTATCACGACCCGAAGGATTATATCGAAATTGGTTCCCGGGGGCAGGAAGTAATTCAGAAGTGTCGAGGCCACAAACAACAGGGTAATCAGTGGAACGCCCCTGATGAATTCGATAAACCCGACACAAAGCGATTTCACAATCAATAGATCCGATTTTCTACCTAGGGCAAGCAAAATACCGATAGGCAGTGAAGCAGCTATGCCAGTAGCCCCAATAATTACGGAAAGGGTGAATCCACCGAATTGTTCACTTTCAACAATCTCAATCGCCAGAGGGGTAACATTTTCGGACAAAAAGACCGCTACTGGGATTACACCAAACAGAAACCAGAAAATTATCAAAAGGGTTCCGACAATCGTTCCGATCAGTAGTCCCCTTTTCTCGTTGAGAAAATTAAATACAAGATAACCGACAATCAAACCTGCCAGGGTCAGGAAGGGTGTCCAGATGGTTCCTCCCCACAGCAACCAGTAACCAAGGAAGGGATAGGTACCTGAAAAATAAAGCATTTGTCTGGGTAGTTTGGGGAATAGAATGGGAGCCAAGGCAATCAACATCAGAACAAAAGTCAAGTTGACGCGCCAGTAAAGTTCCTTGGGGTAAAAACCATAGAATAATTGTAGGTATCTTTCCCGAATAACGGCCCAACAAGCTCCGGTTGTCCCTTCGCCATAGGTGAGAGGAATGACTTCACGGCATTCCCTCAGGGATGTTGCGGTCCATGAAGATAAAAAGATCCAGGGTAGTATTGACGCCAGAAGATAAACCACCAAGAGTCCAGAAAGTATCGTCAGCAGTGAATTCAACGGTCCACTGAAAAGATTGTAACGAATCCATCCCAGAACACTTCCCTCCATCATGGGGGGCGTTTGGGAGTCCAACATCTCGGTCCGAACGAAGGAATGATCACTCATGCGCTATCTCTCCTTGATCTTCACGGTTGAGTTGTACCAGTTCATCACGGCCGAAATACCGAGCGATATACCCAGGAAGACAAGCATCAGTAAAAGTATGCTTTCCAATTCCCGTCCAGTCTGATTAAGGGTAATGCCTCCGAGAGTACCCGTAATGTCCATATAACCAACGGAGATTGCCAGGGAGGAGTTTTTTGTCAGGTTCAAAAATTGGGAAATCAAGGGTGGTATGATAACCCGCAGGGCTTGGGGCAGGATAATGAGGTTCATGGTCAAGCCAGGCCGCAAGCCCAGTGAATAGGCTGCTTCGGTTTGTCCCTTTGAGACAGCCAGAATTCCGGCACGAACAATTTCGGCGATGAACGCAGAGGTATAGCAGGACAGGGCAAGCCAGAGGGCAATAAGCGAATTTCTGAGATAGATGCCACCTTGGAAATTGAATCCCTTGAGTTCCGGTTTGCCAAGATAAAACCCGAGAATATACAGGAGAATGATAGGCGGAATTACGACAATCGCAATCCTGTACGGCCAAACCAATGGTCTGTGTCCTGTAGTTTGCTGTGTCTTGTCAGCTCTTTTCTTAAGTATGTTTGATACGAAAATACCGGCAAAAAGGACAATCAGAAAAGCAATCAGATCAAGACTTATCTCAAAAATTCCAAATATGCTGATGTCACCGAGACCATTACTAAAAAACGGTTCCGGAAGGTAAGTGCCCCGGTTGGTAATGGCGACGCTATCCCAAAACAGCAGGGAAGATTCAGGATTGTCGCCACGGAAAGTGGCTGGTCTGGGAAGTGATTCAATCAAAACCGCCATGGTGAAAACGATCCACAGCAGAACTGGTACATTACGGAATATTTCTACCCAGCAGGTCATGATTTTGGCAACGATCCAGTTATTGGACAGTCTGAGAATGCCGATTGCTATACCCAGTACAGTTGCTGTTACACACCCCAATACTGCAACAATCAGGGTATTGATCAGCCCAACGAAGGCTGCTCTCAGGTGGGTTGATCTGGATGAGTATTCAATGAGTTTCTGGTTGATGTCATAGCTGGAAGGTTCAAACAGAAACCAGAGTTCCACCCCTTTTCCCAATGTTTCAAGATTTTGTATCGTATTACTTATCAACCAGGAAATAAGTAACATGAACCCGGCCAAGGCTACGATCTGAATTGTCATGGATCTGTACCTGGTATCGTACAGAAGCATGCTCAGCGTAAAGGTTTTTTTTGGTGGAACCGTTTGCACCTAAAATTTCATTATTTATGATTCATTCAAAAAAGCCGTGAGTTTGTAACTCACGGCTTAAAATGTTTACTGAATTGTTTGAAACAATTCAAGTACGAAAATGTACCTTCAGAAATTAACGATATGGAGGGGCGTAAATCAATCCGCCATTTGTCCAAAGATCGTTTACACCGCGGGACAGTCCGATTGGAGTGTTGACCCCGATGTTTCGCTCAAAGATTTCTCCGTAGTTACCAACCTGTTCGATCATGTTTACGGCCCAATCATTGGGAAGTCCAACCATGTCGGCATAGGTTCCTTCGGTACCCAGAAGACGGTTGATTTCCGGATCATTGGTTGGAGCACTTGCCATTTCACGAACATTGGCGGCAGTAAGACCTTTTTCCTCGGCAATAATCAAGGCATTAAGTACCCAACGTCCGATGTCAGCCCACTGATCATCACCATGTCGTACCAACGGTCCCAGCGGTTCCTTGGAAACCACTTCGGGAAGAACGACATAATCATCAGGATTTTCGGCAGCTGCCCTAGTGGAAGCCAAACCTGATCGGTCAGTTGTATAAGCATCACAAGCCTGAGCAAAGAACTGCTCCTTGGCTTCGGCATTATCTTCGATTGGAACCGGCTCGTAAGACATTCCGTTTACACGGAAATAGTCGGCCAGGTTCAACTCAGTGGTAGTACCAGTCTGGATACAAACACTTGCTCCGTCCAGTTCAGTGGCAGAAGATACCCCTAGATCAGCTCGAACCATGAAACCCTGTCCATCATAGAAGTTGATGCCAAGGAAGGTTTGCTTGAGATCGGTATCTCTGGAAAAGGTCCAAGTGGTGTTTCTTGCAAGGATATCAAATTCACCTGCTGCGAGAGCTGTAAATCTGTTCTTGGTAGAAACGGGTGTAAATTCGACGGCATTGCTGTCACCAAAAATGGCTGCGGCCAGAGCACGACAGTAATCCACGTCAAACCCTTCCCACTCGCCTTCAGCATCGGGGCTGGCAAAACCAACCAAGCCAGTCGACACGCCACATTCTAGATTGCCCCGGGCCATGACATCATCCAAAGTGGCTGAATAAGCAGAGCCTGTGACAAAAACTGCTGCAATAGCAGCGATTAATAATCTAATTTTCATTAAATATTTCCTCATTAATAAGCAAATTAGAGATGGCACGGGTCTAGTCAATTCAGCAATGATTTGCAACAATATTCCAAACCCAAATACCACACTCCGAAATTAGCACGAAAATATAGAACTTCAATTAATATATATAAGTAAAC
>CAZHIL010000500.1:0-2299 GCA_964532985.1 uncultured Albidovulum sp.
ACTCAAATCAAGATTTAATTGGTATACCGCTTGCAATCATGGGAAAATAGTGGGGTAAATAACCTTATACATTCAACACATCATCCAGATATATGCATGCAATTGAATCAGACTGAAAACCTCTTCTTGATTTGGTTGTATATCTGGTCTCTGGTTGTACGGTAGTACTCCAGTTTCTGATTTCTTTTTTCTCCCATTCCAGCAGGATCCAGTGTTGGCCAATATTCTACTTCCAGGGCCATGTACCGGGTTCGTTCCAAAGCCAGCCTTTGGGCCGCAGGGGTCAAAGCTACAACCAATTCGAAACTTGCCATGTCATCACCCCAATCCTCCATTTGTTCCATTGAACGGGAACGGTGATTGCTAAGTTCAACCCCAATCTCTTGGCAGACAGCAATGGCAAACCCGTCAATTTCCTGATCACCAAGGACTCCTGCCGACTGGATATAGATGCTGGTACCGAAAAGTTTCTTCATGATACCCTCTGCCATGGGGGATCTTATGCAGTTCTGATCACAGCAAAATAGAACCGAGGATGGTAATTCAGCTACCATCCCTTCCTCCCACTATCTTTGTGCCTGGAGTACACATACCAACGTAAAAAGCCTTCGCGAGGTGGCTTTATCCATGGTCACCTTTCCTTCTAGTCTTTCTTGCAGCAAAGCGGCACCCTCGTCATGAACACCCCTTCTAGCCATGTCGATGGTTTCAATTCTTGCTCTCGAATGCTGTTTCACGGCATCAAAGTATAGATCACATATCTTGAAGTATGCCTTGATGGTTTGTTTCAAGGGGGTTAATGACAGATGAAACTCGGTAAATTCTGTTCCCTCTTCTGTACAGAGTTTAAAGACAACCCGACCATTCTGATCCCCTACAAAGAGTTGATATGGCCCTTCCGGGGGAGATTTGTTGCCTCTTTTCTCAATCTTGAATGAGTTTTCTTCCAATAAATCAAATATCGCTACCTTTCTTTCCTGCTCAATTTCCGGCGATACAAAAGGAAGGTTGGTTTGATCAATCTCAATCTTTGAAAGGTAATTCAGATCACTCATTGGTCGAACCTTCGATCTCATTCATCCTGATCCTGATTGAGTTTGCGTGTCCCTCAAGATGTTCTTTTACTGCCATTCTTTCCGCGATTCGGCCCAATTTTCCAAAACTCTCTTCTGGAACTCCCAATACTGTACTTCTTTTCATAAAATCCCATACGGCAAGACCGGAAAAGAATCTGGCAGTACCCGATGTGGGAAGGACATGGTTCGGTCCGCCTATATAATCTCCCAACACCTCTGGTGTCCAGTTACCTAAAAATACCGATCCTGCGTTTGATATCCTGTCAAGGTATTGCTCTGGTTCATTGAGATTCAACTGCAGGTGTTCTGGAGCAATTTCATTAGATAATTCAATGCCCTGAACAATATTATCCACAATTACAACCGCACCATTTGAATTCCAACTTTCCAGGATAATATCTTTTCTGGGTAGTAATTCAGCCTGTCTGGTAACTTCAGAAAACACTTTCAATACGAATTTTTCACAATCAGAGATCAATATTGAACGAGAAAGAGGATCATGCTCTGCTTGGGCAATCAAGTCGGCAGCCACCCAGTCAGGACGGGAATTATTGTCGCTAACCACAACTACTTCGGTAGGACCAGCTACCATATCGATACCGACCTGGCCAAATACCTGTCTTTTTGCCTCAGTGACAAAACTGTTGCCAGGTCCAGCAATCTTGTCTACAGCAGAAATGGTCTCTGTTCCATAAGCCAGAGCAGCTATGGCTTGGGCTCCCCCTACCCGATAAATCCTGTCGACAGAAACCAACCTGGAAGCATAAAGTAAATGCGGGTCCAGAGCATTTGAAGGCGGTACAGTTAAAGCAAGTGATTTGACTCCGGCAATCCTGGCAGGTACACCCATCATGAGAACTGAGGAAGGATAGGTGGCGGTACCCCCTGGGACATATAGCCCGCAGGATTGTATCGGTTGCCAAATCCATCCCAGGGTTACACTATCTTCATCTTTCCAGGTCCGGCTGGTCGGAATTTGTTTTTCATGAAATTTCCAGAGCCGTTCAAAGGATGCCTTGAGCATTTCTTTTTGACTGTCTTCCAGAGTATTGACTGAAGCTTCAATTTCTTCCTCAGAGACAAGGAGTTCGTCGGGCTTCAGGCTAACACCGTCAAACTTTTTTGTGAAAGCTATCAAGGCCCGGTCTTGTTCAGAAACAATACTGGTAATGATTTGGTTTACTGCTTTCTTGGTTGATTCAGAAAGTGCAATATTCCCCTTC
>CAZHIL010000501.1:0-3714 GCA_964532985.1 uncultured Albidovulum sp.
CTGTGAATAAGCAGTTTCATGCCCCTGCCCATTTGATTGGGTACCGACATAGACATTGACCATGCCATCTTCACAAAACTCCAGTTTGGTTGTTTCGCTGGGATTCCCCAGAATGGTTTCAATGTAATAGCAAATTCCCAATCCCCGCAATTTATTGCCTTCCCTGGATTGTTCTTTTCTTTTGTCAAACCCGGGTATATCGGCTTCAACTACAGCCCTGTCCATGACTTTTTCAAAATTGCCGACATCGACCGTTTCATGAGCGAAGTTCTTGTAGGGAAACTGGCTGGGCTTGATAAAATTTCTACGCCTGAGCTCGATGGAATCAATACCCAATTCACGAGATGCATGATCAATCAATCTCTCCATGACAAAGATGCCTTCAGGTCTTCCTGCACCTCGATAGGCATCAACCGGTGCCGTATTGGTGAAGACCCCGGTTACCTCGAAATAGATATTGGGAATATCATAAACTCCTGAAATTACCTTTCTGAACAAATCAGTTTGAATGAATTGGGCGTAATAGGAGTTATATGCACCAATGTTACAATGAGTGATGACACGATACCCAACAATTTTGTAATTGTCATCAAAGGCAGCTTCGACTCTTGTGATCAGGTCTCTTCCAGCATTGTCATTCAGCATAGCCTCTGATCGGGTTCCCATCCAATGGATTGTTTTACCCAACATCTTTGCTGATTGAGCCACTGCGAAGTTTTCAGGGTAATTGAATCCTTTCATTCCAAATCCGCCACCAACATCCGGGGTAGTTACCCTCACCTCGTCCTCAGTCAATCCAAGCAGGTTTGCCAGTTCACCCTTGCCAACCCAAACACCCTGTCCGTTCATGCACATGTGAAGCCTGTTGTTTTCCCATTCGGCAAAACATCCCCTGGGCTCGATCGAATTGGCTATGACCCTGTTATCATCAACCTGAAGTGAAACAACATGGGGAGCTTCGCTGAAGACCTTGTCCACGACTTCCTTGTCTCCCTTGGCCCAATGGAATGAGATGTTACCCGGTGCCTCATCATGCAAATCCTCACCACCGGGTTCAAGAGCCAGATGAGCATCCAATTCCTCAAAATCAAACTCTATCAACTCGGCCGCATCCTTGGCTTGATTGATTGTTTCGGCAATTACAATAGCAACGGGTTCACCAACAAAACGTACCTTTTCTTCGGCCAGAATAGTTCGTGCCGGGTCCGGAACCTTGGATCCCTTGCTGGGCAATAGCTCGGCAACCATTCTGTTCTTCATACCTCCCGCAACCAGATCCTGTGCGGTATAGACCGCGACAACACCCTGTGATGCCTTGGCGTCAGCTACGTCAAGTGTTATGATCTTGGCATGTGCAACAGGTGAAAGAAAAAAATATGCATGGAGACTTTCTACAGGTTTGATATCGTCGACATAACTCCCCTCCCCCTTGAGAAATCGGGAATCTTCCCTTCGTTTAACACCTTGACTAATCCCAAACTTTGACATTGATGAACTCTCATTTCTGAAAATAACGGAAAATATCTACCTAACTATAGTTCTATGACATACGGACATGACAATAACAATAAATAGGAATTTGTTGCAATATGAACATAGAGAAAAGTGGAAATAACTTATTTTAGGTTTATATACATTCCCCAGTAAATTTAGCCAGTACCCCGCATCGAAAATTAGCATAAGTTTTTCAGAGAAGTCATAATTGCACAATGAAACCCAAATATGAACCCAGCGAAGTTGAACCAAGAATCTACTCCTTGTGGGAAGGCAGTGGAACGTTCGAGGCGAGAGCAAATGCCAAAGATAGTCAGGACTCCTTCTGCATAATGATTCCACCCCCGAATGTTACGGGGGCTCTTCATATGGGGCATGCTTTCAACAATACCCTTCAGGACATCCTGATACGCTGGCACCGCATGAAAGGTTACGATGTTTTATGGCAGCCCGGTCAGGATCATGCCGGAATTGCAACCCAGATGGTTGTAGAAAGACAACTGGCTGAAGCGGGATTACCCTCAAGAAGCCAACTTGGCCGAGATAAGTTTTTGGAAAAGGTCTGGGACTGGAAAGAACAATCCGGAGGTGAAATCATAAACCAACTCAAACGGATTGGAGCTTCCTGTGATTGGTCCCGAAACCGATTTACCATGGACAAGGGGTTTCATGATGCTGTTCTGAAAGCCTTCATTGAGTTTTATAAAAAAGGATTGATCTTCAAGGGCAAAAGACTCGTAAACTGGGATCCGCATTTTGAAACTGCAATCTCCGATCTGGAAGTTGAACAAGTCGAGGTAAACGGAAACATGTGGTATTTCAGATACCCTCTGGCCGATGGCGAATCCTTTGATTACCCAGTTGCATTTGATGAGAATGGTGACCCTGTCAGGTTCGAAAAGCGGGATTACCTTGTAGTTGCCACGACCCGACCTGAAACCATGCTCGGTGATACAGGGGTTGCGGTTCATCCCGAAGATGCAAGATACATCCATCTGATAGGTAAGGATGTCGTATTGCCATTGGTTGGCAGAAGAATCAGAATAGTTGCAGATTCCTATGCTGACCCAACAAAAGGATCAGGAGCAGTCAAAATCACTCCAGCTCATGATTTCAATGACTGGGAGGTTGGCAAGCGTACAGAATTGCCTGCAATCAATGTCATGACTTCCAAGGCACGGATGTATCTAAATGAAAACACCGATTTTCTAGGCAATCTTAATATTCCAGAAAGTACACTCGAATTAGATGGTTTGGATCGATTCGAGGCCCGTAAGAAGATTGTTGCGCAAATGACCGAAAAAGGTCTTTTGGATGATGTAAAAACCGAATTGCATACAGTTCCCCATGGCGACAGATCGAATATCCCCATTGAACCATTTCTTACCGACCAGTGGTTCCTTGATACCAAAAAGATTGTAGGTCCTGCCATCGAGGCCGTTAGAAATGGGCAAACACGTATCCATCCCAAACAATATGAAAAAATCTATTTCAACTGGTTGGAGAACATTGAACCTTGGTGTATTTCACGCCAGCTTTGGTGGGGACACCAGATACCAATTTGGTATGATGACGAGGGCAACCGATACTGTGCCTTGACTGAAGAAGAAGCCCGACAAATGGCCAAAGGTAAATCTCTCATAAGAGACCCAGATGTACTGGATACATGGTTTTCCTCAGGCATTTGGCCAATCGGTACACTTGGATGGCCGGAAGAAACTCCTGAATTGGAAAGGTATTTTCCGACAAATGTACTTGTGACGGGCTTTGATATCATATTCTTCTGGGTCGCCCGCATGATGATGATGCAACTGGCTCTGGTTAATGACATCCCTTTCACTGACATTTATGTCCATGCCCTGGTCAGGGACAAATTTGGCAAGAAAATGTCAAAATCGCTGGGAAATGTGATTGACCCGATCGAACTCGTTGAAAAATATGGAGCTGATTCTGTTCGATTTACCCTGACCTCCATGGCTGTTATGGGAAGGGATCTAAAACTATCTGAAGGAAGGGTTGGCGGATACAGGAATTTCTGTACCAAAATTTGGAATGCTGGAAGGTTTCTACACCTGAATGATTGCAGGATTGATCTTCAATTTGACCCCAGGAATGCAAAACATGGGATCAATTCCTGGATAATAGGTGAGACAGCCAAAGCACAGGAAAAATTTGATACTGCCCTGGAGAATTATCGTTTCAACGATGCTGCTAATACCC
>CAZHIL010000502.1:0-4980 GCA_964532985.1 uncultured Albidovulum sp.
TTACCGAAGCAATGAATGCTGATGGTGAACTGTATGGTGAAACCAGATTAATCGAATTTGTTCAAGAAACCATTAAAGCGGATGATGAGGATTTGGTTTCAACATTGGTTGATTCTGTTCATGAATTTTCCAAGGGTATACCTCAATCTGATGATATTACCTGTTTGGTCATTAGATACGATGGACCAACAAATTACCAAGGGACACCTTCTTGAGTAATGAATTGAACATGAAAATTAACAACCCTGATGAAGGGTTGGTAAAGCTTGAACACGTTGTCCAAGATTTTTCGGACAGTCATGGGTGGCCCGTTGCACTGAATTTCAAAATCAAATTGATTTTGGAGGAAATAATATTGAATGCCCTAAATTACGGCCATCCCGGGAAAGAAACGAACGTCAGTCTCAAATTGATTGACAATGGGCAGGATATTTCCATGGAAATAATTGATGATGGCAGACCATTTGATCCATTGAAAGAAGCCCCTGTTCCCAACACTGAAGCATTGCTGGAAGACCGTCCCATTGGTGGATTGGGTGTGCATTTGGTTAAAACAATGGTATCAGAAATATCCTATGAAAGGACAAACGATAAAAATACCATTAGAATTTCTGTGGATAAATCTGAGTGATTTAGAAGACTGGGACTGAAAAGACCTACTTATACCACTTTTTCTTGTAATTTAATCAACTCATGCTGGAAATGGCACTTGACCTGTCAGCATGGATTGAAATGACCTTGTTGAATCCACTAATTTCAAAAACTTCCATGATCTGGTCCGACAAGGAACAAAGTACAAGCTTTTGGCCTTTGGAATTAAGAGTTTTTGCCAGCAATAGTATAGCCCTCAGACCAGCACTACTGATATAGACCAAATCCTCCAAATCAATAATCAAGTTATTTACATCATCATTCAACTGTGATTTTAAGTTTTCTTCAAAATCCCTGGAGTTGGTACCATCCAACCTGCCCAAAGGTTTTGAAATCAGGATGTTACCCTCTTTGGTGGCATTTATATCCATAAACTGTGACCCTTTATTACTTACACCTACACTTATATAGGAAGCCTTTTAAATTTACAAAGAAAATAAAATGAATTTACTTGATATGCAATACCCTAATTGCAGATTCACCTCAATTTTCTTTGTTCAGATAAAACTCAATAATCTTTGAAGTCAAATATCAACTGCATTTGAACTCCAGAATGGTTTCTTTTTCAAGAAAAATGAATTGATCCCCTCTTTGGCTTCCTCACCTTCCCAGATTCTTGTCAAGGCTTGCACGGTTTTCTTGATTTTCTCATCGGTTATTGGCTCACCATATTCCCGCAATAACCTCTTGGTGGATCTGATTGCTTCAGGTGAACCTTCAAGATAACTAGCCGTTTTTTGAATCAGGGCTGATTCCATTGTGTCCTGGGGTACAATTTCATCCACCAACCCAACGGATTGGGCTTCCTCGACAGAAAAAATCTTGCCTGACAGAAGAAGCCTGCCACCTGCCTTGTTGCCAAGAACCCTATGTACATAAGGAGATATGGTAGCTGGTATCAGACCCAACCTTACTTCCGAGAAACTGAACAATGTGTCCCTTGCCCCGATGACTTCATCCGACAGGACCACCAATCCCAAGCCCCCTCCGAAGGCACCGCCCTGAACGCCTGTAAGGACAGGAATACCTATGTCATACCACGCCTTGAGCATACGGGCCAATTCCATGGCTTCCCGGAATTTTTCTTCAAGTGAATTTGTGGTTTGTTTTCTCATCCATTCAAGATCTGCTCCTGCACAAAAAAAGCTACCCTCTCCAATCAGGTTGACAACCCTAATTTCCCGATCTTTGTTTATGACCTCAGCAATTTCCCTGAGCCTGGCAATCATTTCACCATTGAAGGCGTTCTTCTTGTCTGGGCGATTGAGAACAACTTTGGCAACACCGGTGGGTTGAATCGCAAATCTCAAAGAATCCATGACTACAAATACCTATTTGCTTCACTATTACCGCTAGTCAGACAAGGGGCTTCGTTTGGTGAGATCCAATTTTTTTCTGACTTCACCGGGATCCAAAACTCTGGCACCAAGTGATTCCACGATATTCACGGCCTTTTCGACCAATTGATGGTTTTGGGCAAGAACACCCTTGCTCAAAAATAGATTGTCTTCCAATCCCACGCGGGGATTACCCCCTGCTAAAACGGCTGCAGCAACATATGGCATCTGATTTCGGCCAAGCGAAAAAGCCGAAAAAGTCCATGTCTCAGGAACATTGTTAACCATTGCCATGAAAGTATTCAAATCATCCGGTGCACCCCAGGATACTCCCATGCAGAGCTGTACCAGCGCGGGTTCAGGTAATATTCCCTTTTGGGCCAATCTCTTGGCAAACCACAGATTGCCGGTATCAAAAGCCTCTATTTCCGGTTTTACTCCCATTTCGATCATCAATGAACACATCTCGTCAAGCATTCCCGGGGTATTGAGCATGACATAATCCGCTTCGGCAAAATTCATTGAACCACAATCGAGGGTACAAATTTCCGGTCGGCAAAGCCTGATATGTTCGACCCTGTCTTCGGCACTTGCCAAATCCGTGCCATCACCAAGAGGCAGGGGTGAATTTGGAGGACCCACCACCAGATCTCCCCCCATCCCGGCAGTCAGATTCAGTACAACATCCACTTCTGAATCCCTGATCCGATCGGTAACCTCCCTGTAGTAATCAATCTTGCGGGAAGGAAGTCCGGTATCGGGTTCCCGAACATGGCAATGGACTATGGCTGCTCCGGCCTTGGCGGCCTCGATGGCACTATTCGCAATTTCCTTGGGTGATCTTGGTACAAATTCGCTTCTGTCCTGTGTACTTCCCGACCCTGTAACAGCGCAGGTTATGAAGACTTCCCGACTCATTTCCAACGGCATTGATTTTCTCCAGCAGTTATCATCCCCAATATTTCAAAATACATATTTTTCCAACTTGGTTTAACGATTTTTGGCACATTAAACTTTTGTTAAATAAATATTCAAACTTGAAAATTGTATTAGTCCTAACATCTTCTACAAACAATACAGTAACAGGCTGATACAAATACTATTTGTCTGGTTTGGTCCAACAGTTACATAATTTCTATGTAATGTCATATAACCCGTTCCTTTTTGGATGGGTCCTAAATCTGAAGGTAATATTATGAACGAAGTTGTAATTGCTGGTGCTGGGAGAACACCTGTAGGTAGTTTTAATGGATCATTTGCTAGCGTACCGGCCGATGAACTTGGTGCACAAGTCATGGAAGCCGTTCTCGAAAAAGCAAATGTTGATAAAGCGGATGTTTCAGAAACAATTCTTGGGCAGGTTTTAACTGCCGGTCAGGGTCAAAATCCTGCTCGTCAGGCACATATCAAGGCTGGCTTGCCAATTGAATCCGCAGCCTGGGGAATCAATCAGGTTTGTGGTTCAGGGTTACGTGCTGTTGCCATCGGTACACAGCATATCAAACTGGGAGACGCCGAAATCGTACTGGCCGGAGGGCAGGAGAACATGAGTCTATCCCCTCATGTGGCCTACTTGCGATCTGGCAAAAAAATGGGGAATCTCGAATTTGTCGATTCCATGATCAAGGATGGCCTTTGGGACGCCTTCAATGGTTATCATATGGGTACTACTGCCGAAAACGTGGCACAAAAGTGGCAAATATCCCGTGATGTTCAGGACAATTTTGCCCTGGCTTCGCAAAACAAGGCCGAAAAAGCCCAAAAGGATGGCCGTTTTAATAATGAGGTTATCCCAGTTGTTGTAAAAACCAGAAAGGGTGAAGTGGTTGTCGATAAGGATGAATATATCCGCCATGGGGCAACCATCGAAAACATGCAAAAACTCAGACCGGCCTTTGCCAAGGATGGTTCGGTCACTGCCGGTAATGCGTCAGGCATCAATGATGGTGCCGCTGTTGTACTGCTGATGTCCCGTGATGAAGCTGAAAAGCGAGGAATTGAACCTTTGGCAATCATCAAATCCTATGCAACGGCAGGAGTTGATCCATCAATCATGGGTATAGGTCCTGTAAACGCTTCCCGCAAGGCTCTTGAAAAAGCCGGCTGGTCGGTTTCGGACCTGGATCTGGTGGAAGCCAATGAAGCCTTTGCTGCCCAAGCCTGTGCAGTCAACAAGGAAATGGGATGGAATCCAGAAATCGTTAATGTCAACGGTGGAGCCATTGCCATAGGTCATCCAATTGGGGCTTCCGGCTGTAGAATCCTCAATACCCTACTCTTTGAGATGCAAAGAAGAGATGTTCAAAAAGGACTTGCTACCCTATGCATTGGGGGTGGTATGGGCGTTGCCATGTGTGTGGAACGCAAATAGTTTTTCAATTTTCTAGTTAAGGATTTTTTCATGAGTAGAGTAGCACTTGTAACAGGTGGAACCAGAGGAATAGGTGCCGCCATTGCCAAAAAGTTGCAAGCAGATGGTTATAACGTTGCCGCCAATTTTGCCGGCAATGAGGAGGCCGCGGCGAATTTCACCAAGGCAACCGGTATTGCAACCTTCAAATGGTCTGTTGCAGATTATGAGGCTTGTACCCATGGCGTAAAGGAAGTTGAAGACCAGTTGGGTCCGGTTGAAATTCTTATCAATAATGCAGGTATCACCAGAGATTCCATGTTCCATCGCATGACACCACAGAAATGGAATGATGTCATCAGTACAAATCTGACCGGTTTGTTCAACATGACCCATCAGGTTTGGGAAGGTATGCGATCTCGAGGATTTGGCCGAATCGTCAACATCTCCTCGATCAATGGACAGAAAGGACAAATGGGACAGACCAATTACTCTGCTGCCAAGGCCGGTGATATCGGGTTTACCAAATCCCTGGCCCAAGAAGGTGCTTTCAAGGGCATTACCGTCAATGCCATCTGCCCGGGTTATATCGCGACAGAAATGGTCATGGCTGTACCGGAAAACGTTAGGGAACAGATTATC
>CAZHIL010000503.1:0-2071 GCA_964532985.1 uncultured Albidovulum sp.
CAAATCACCCACGTGGATTCTTCTTCAAGAAAGTTGGGGCTTTCCATACGTCTGCTTGAAATGAGGGAAGCCAAGGAAGCAGTTGAAAAATATTCTTCCAATGATACTGGTGGACTTCTTGGAGACATTCTCGGTGAGGCCCTTGAAAGCAAGAATGAATAAATCCCTAATGTTGGAAGATTTTGACAATAAATGAATTAAGGTTTTGATTTATTGTTCGGGATTCCTTATTCTGGATTACATGCGGGTCTAAAACTGACAAAATAAAACGGGTTAATACCTACTTTTCAACTTCGGATTGGCCTGTAAAAATGCTTTAGAGTCAGTCATATGCTGAACTTATACCAACAATTAGCGAGGAAAATGGTATGAATCGTTCTGATATTATCCGGAATCTATCATCTGATTTCGATTCCCTTAACAACAAGGCAGTTGAAGAGATGGTTAAGACCGTATTTAATGAAATAAGCAATGCCCTGTCCGAAGGGAAATCCGTACAGCTACGAAAGTATATGCACTTTGCAACCAAGCTGGATCATCACACCTTAAGAAGAAATCCCAAGACAGGTCATACCTTCAAAGTTGAAAAATGCAAACGGATTACATTCAAGCCGGGAATAAAATTGAAGACGTCTGTGAGAAACTATAGCCAGGATAGCTGACCTGAGTTTGTTCGTGCGGTATATAAAATACTGTTTTTTGATACTTCTGGGTGTAATCCTTTGCTTCATGGCACTTGCCAACAGAGATCCTGTTACACTTCGCCTCTTGCCTGATTCCCTGGCACCCATCTTTCCAACACCGGTTGTTGTTGTACCTACGTTTATTGTTGTTCTGGGGGGAATTATCTTTGGATTGTTCATCGGTTTCTTCTGGGAATGGTTGCGTGAGCATCAACATCGTTCGAAAGTAACCAAAAAGGATAGACAAATAAGGGAATTGGAGCGGGAAGTTTCTGGTTTGAAGAAAAATGAAACCTCAGAGGATGAGATACTGGCCCTTCTGGAAAAATGATTAGCAGGGAAAATTTAGCCAATTGAAAGTCAAGATTTGCGGTTTGTCGACACCCGAAGATGTTTCTACAACTATTGAAGCAGGTGCTGACCTGGTCGGGTTTGTTTTTTTTCCAAAATCTCCAAGGAATATCTCCCTCGAACAAGCTTTGTATTTATCATCTCTGGTACCTTCAAATGTGAAGAAGGTTGTTCTTGTGGTGAATCCGGAGGATTTCTTTCTGGAAAAGATCATAACTGCTGTTGATCCTGACATGATTCAGTTGCATGGTCGTGAAAAGGTATCAAGGGTTTCAGAAATTCGTGACCTTTTCAACCTGCCAATCATGAAGGCGGTTGGAATAAGGGACCGGAACGATTTGGGGGCTCTCAATGAATATTCTCAGGTTGCAGATCAATTATTGGTTGATGCCAAACCGGTAGACCCGAATTCACTGCCGGGAGGTAATGGTATAGCCTTTGATTGGAAATTGATTTCTGAATTTAACTGGGAGTTGCCTTGGATGTTGGCTGGAGGATTGAATTCCGGCAATGTTGCAACAGCCCTCAAATTGACTAATGCAAAACAGGTGGATGTATCTTCGGGAGTGGAAAAAAGCCCTGGAATTAAAGATCACAAGGAAATCAGAAAATTTATTACAGCAGCAAAGGCAAAAGATAATGGACCAGAATCTGATTAACAGTTTTTTCTCAGTACCTGATGAAAGCGGATGCTTTGGAAAATTCGGTGGACGTTTTGTTTCCGAAACCCTCATGCCTCTCATCCTGGATTTGGAAGAGGAATATAACAAGGCCAAGGATGATGAAAGTTTCTGGAATCAAATGAATTACCTATGGAAACATTATGTAGGTCGGCCTTCACCCCTGTATTTTGCCGAACGGTTAACCGATTATCTGGATGGAGCTAGGATTTACTTCAAACGGGATGAACTCAACCATACCGGTGCCCATAAAATCAATAATGTTCTTGGTCAAATTCTTTTGGCCATGCGTATGGGCAAAACCAGAATTATTGCTGAAACGGGGGCAGGTCAGCACGGGGTTGCCACAGCTACGGT
>CAZHIL010000504.1:0-1903 GCA_964532985.1 uncultured Albidovulum sp.
GGTTTGATGGCAAACCAACAGAACCGGCTTCAGGATGCCTTTATCAATACAGTTAGAAAAGAGAAGGTTGGGGTCACCATTTTTCTGGTGAACGGAGTTAAATTATCAGGTAGTGTTACTTGGTTTGACCGATACAGTTTATTATTGAAGCGGGATCATCAGGTACAGTTGGTATACAAGCATGCTATCTCAACAATTATGCCTTCGGAGAGCATAGTGATTGAGGACGATTCTGATTTGCTTGACAATTCGATGTAAATGTTTCCGATTTCAAAATAATTCTCCCCAATGCTTATACCAACATGTAAGTATAATGGATTGGTATTGTTTTGGTTCAAAAAGACCTTTGTCTAGAACAGTTTACAGGAAATTTCCTACTATAACAGGTAATTTTGACCAATTAATTGTTGAATCACCCGGCATTCATTCATTAACACTTAATATAAGGTAGAACACTCCAAAGGTGTTCCTTTCGTAGTAAATATACAATCTCAGGACAATCTACTGGTTGGTTTTGAGAATGAGTTTTAGTTTAGGAGGATTATCAGTGCGTAATTTCTTTAAATTTATGGTCCTTTCGGTTGCCTTGGTGTTGGGAACCATTGGATTATCCAAGGCGGAGGATTCTTCAGATCCCATCATTATTCCGCTGCACAATTGGTCAAGCCAATTGGTTATGAGCTATGCCGTGGGACAAATGTTCGAGGAAATCGGAAATAATGTTGAATACATTACCACCGACAGTCAGGCAGTATATGAATCAATTCGACTTGGTGATGTAACCCTTGAATTGGAAGTTTGGGAAGGTGCATTCGGCAACTCGTTCCGTGCTGCACTTGAAAAGGGTGGAATTCATGATGCAGGTGATCATGATGCCTATACTCGCGAGGACTGGTGGTATCCAATGTGGACCAAAGATGCTTGTCCAGGCCTACCTAGTTGGGAAGCCCTGAACGAATGTGCTGCCATATTTGCCACACCTGAGACTGGTGACAAAGGCAGGTTTCTTGGTGGGCCTGTTGACTGGTTGAAACATGATGCCGAAAGGGTCGAAGGACTTGGAATGAACTTTGTAGTTGTCAATGCTGGTTCGGCCACAGCTCTCTGGGCTGAACTTAAATCGGCTGAGCAAAATAATCGACCAACAGTCATCTTTAACTGGACACCAAACTTTGTTGATGCTGTATGGCCCGGTGAATTTGTTGAGTTTCCAGCTTGGGAAGAAGGTTGTGATGTTGATCCCGCCGTCGGGTACAATTCTGAAACAACCTATGATTGTGGTAACCCACCAAATGGTTATCTGAAAAAAGCCGCTTGGGATGGCATGCCCGAAAAATGGCCAAGCGCCTATGAGGTGTTGAAAAAGATCAATTTCACCAATAACCAGATTGCAGAAATGGCCAAACTGGTTGATGTTGACGGGTTGGATCCAGAGGATGCAGCAACCGAATGGTTGGCTGCCAATGAGGACCTTTGGAAACCCTGGTTGATGTAAATTAACAATTTCTATGCCCGTGTCTATGGGCACGGGCATAGCCTTTTAAGCAAATTAACCCCAAACAATCCTGAAGTTACATTTTACCCTTTTCAATATTCTGATATTATTGACTAATCTTACGGTTTGAAAATCCATTTCAAATTTTGATAGATAACAGGGTATCTGTTAACAATTACAGGTTAACATGCGTTATGTTCGGAAATAAAGAATGACAGAGTCCAAAACAGTCATTTCGTGTAGTAATATCTGGAAACTCTTTGGGAGGAATCCGAAGGGCTATTTACGGGGTATTCCCGATGATACGCCCTATGAAAAAATTGTTGAAGATGGGTACATTGCTGCCGTCAGGAAGGTTTCATTGGACATTACGGAAGGTGAAATGATTGTTATCATGGGGCTTTCCGG
>CAZHIL010000505.1:0-2716 GCA_964532985.1 uncultured Albidovulum sp.
AAGGTATTGACCGAACTAAGGTTTTCTGAAGAAAAATTGACCGAAATACCTGGTATGATAGGTATGGCTGACCTTGGTGAGCTTGTCTTGGAAAAACGCCAGGATTTATTGTGGTCGAAATTCACTCCGCGTGTTCCAGAAAGGGTCAAGGAACATAATGATGATATATTTGCTGCCGTCAAAAGTAAGGACATGTTATTACATCATCCTTACGAAACCTTTGATATGGTTATTCGCTTTATCAGACAAGCGGTACAGGATCCTAATGTCGTGGCTATTAAGCAGACACTTTATAGAACCTCTTATGAAAGCCCCATAGTCGAGGCACTCTGTGAAGCAGCCGAGAATGGTAAATCGGTAACTGCACTGGTGGAACTGAAGGCAAGATTTGATGAAGCAGCTAACATCAGACAGTCAAGGGCCCTCGAAAGGGCGGGGGCCCATGTGGTTTATGGCTTTATAAACCTAAAGACTCATGCCAAGGTATCTTCGGTGATCCGAAGAGAAGGCAATCAACTTGTCACCTATACTCATTTCGGAACCGGAAACTATCATCCCATTACCGCTAGGGTATATACCGACGTAAGTTTGTTTACCTGTGATGAGGAATTGGGCCGGGATGGTACAAAATTATTCAATTACGTATCCGGTTATGCTGTTCCCGATAAACTGGAAAGCCTGTCAATTTCTCCCTTTAATCTACGGGAAACCCTGCAATCGCTGATTGCCCGAGAAACCGAAAATGCCAGAAAGGGCAAACCGGCGCAGATATGGGCCAAAATGAATGCTATGATTGACCCATTGATCATTGATTCGTTGTATGAGGCAAGTCAGTCTGGCGTGAAAATCAGTCTGGTGGTTCGTGGAATTTGTGGGTTGAGGCCTGGCATAAAAGGATTGTCAGAAAATATTCGGGTAAAATCAATCGTGGGAAGATTTCTTGAACATTCCCGTCTTTTCTGTTTTTCCAATGGTCATGCCCTGCCGTCGGCCAAGGCAAGGATATTCATTTCTTCGGCGGATTGGATGGAACGTAATCTTGACCGAAGGGTTGAAACCCTCGTTGAAATAAAGAATGATACGGTTAGAGATCAAATCATGAGCCAGATTGTTGCTGCCAATCTGTCTGATCAGGAACAGAGTTGGATTTTGCAACCAAATGGAAATTATATACGTTCAAAAAATGAAGCCAACGCCAACCGATTGAATTGCCATACCTTTTTTATGGAAAATCCCTCCCTGTCAGGTCGAGGTTCGGCAGGAGCAAAAAAGGAAATCAGGTTGATAAGGCCCAAGGATTAGTATTTCGAGAACCATGACATAATGAGTCCTGCATTTGTATTCATCAACCATTTCAGATTCCAGTAGGCCAATTTTTCAAGATCCCGTTGTTGAGCGGGTTAGACGCGTGGCAGTAATTGACGTTGGATCAAATTCCGTACGTCTGGTCGTTTTCGATGGCGCTGCTCGATCACCAGCCTATTTTTTCAATGAAAAGGTATTATGTGGGCTAGGGGCTTCACTGGCCGAAACGGGAAAACTTGATCCCAGTGGCAAGGAAAGAGCCTTGTCTGCTATCGCAAGGTTTGTCACCATTGCCAAACTGATGAATGTCTCCGATTTGGTTGGGGTAGGGACGGCTGCACTTAGAGAGGCCAGTGATGGCCAAGAATTCGCTGAGACCATATTCAAGAAAACCAGGTTGGAGTTAACCATAGCAAGTGGTGAACATGAAGCAAATCTGGCTGCAAATGGGGTTATTCTGGGTTGGCCGGAAGCAAATGGACTGGTTTCCGATATTGGCGGTGTGTCCATGGAACTTGCTGATGTCAATAATATGCAGGTGGGACTATGCGAAACTTCGTCTCTAGGTCCACTTGTCCTTGAACGGTTGGATTTGGATACTCAATCCCTTGAACATCATATAGGGAATGAAGTTGCTAAATTGCGAAAGCAGTTCGCTAGAAAGTACAAGACAATTTACCTCGTTGGCGGTTCCTGGAGGGCAATTGCAAAATTGAATATCTTCAGAAGAAACTATCCTCTCAAGGTACTGAATGAATACAAATCATCACCACAAGAATATTTGAAAACTCTCGAATGGGCGAATAGTCAAACTACCGAACTCCTGCAGGAAAAAACCAGAATTTCCTACGAGCGCTTAAAACATATCCAAAAGGCCGGGATGGTCTTGAAATCCATGATCAACATTTTCCAACCAAAAGAAATAGCCATCTCATCGAATGGTATCAGGGAAGGGTTGCTTTATTTGAGAATGCCGAAGAAGTTGCAGGATTCCGATCCCTTGCTGGAAGCGTGTGCATTTTCCGAATACAGTTCGGCTAGGTTGCCGGGCTATGGAGATTATCTGTATGAATTTATCCTCCCACTGTTCAAGCAACATTCATTTGAAAAAAAAAGGCTCATTCGGGCAGCCTGTTTGTTGCATGATGTAAGTTGGAGGGCCCATCCGGATTATCGGGCAATCATTTGCTTTGAAAATGCAACAAGAGCCAATTTGGGAGGGTTGGATCATCCGGGAAGAGTGTTCTTGGCCCTTTCCCTGTTTCATCGCTATAAAAATCAAAGTGACTATGGCGAATTCGAAAATCTGCTATCCCTGCTAGAACCGGAAGAAATACGCCTTGCGGAAATTGTAGGAAAAGCCATGCGATTAGGAGCAATGCTGCTGGTTGTTTCACCTGAGGGATTGACT
>CAZHIL010000506.1:0-7329 GCA_964532985.1 uncultured Albidovulum sp.
TCCAATCATTCATCCCAACAAAAGATAATTTATTTTGGATTGCTCGCACTGTCCTGCTGCTTCCGGCTGTATAAAGCCAATAGTTTTATGTTATCCTAATCTAGTAAAAGAATTTGTCAATTGGAAATAACAATCTCAAAACTAAATCAAGAGATATATTTGTTCCAAAGGGATTGGCAGTACAAGTTTAAATTGTTTGGAAAAGGGACCTCGATTTATTTATTGCCAGTTATTCGATTGGTCATTTGCAGTGATCGAATAGCCTTTGGGAAAAGTTTCATTCAATTGCATGGGTTTGCAGTAGTAATTACGAAATAATTGTGAAATTTCTTGACATAAACATATCACTCGCCTGGTCATTCGTTCGATGGATTTTACTGGGAGTGTTGGGTTCATGCTTTGTTGCGTTTGTTTGGTTGATTATTGGTTCGATTCCCATTCCCAAATTCGTTGAAAGCATTGTTACCGAAAGGGCAATTGAGATTGTCAGCATTGAAAGTATGGAAATCAGTGATTCCAAAATATCACTTGATATTGGCAGGTTTCGTCCTGAAATACACTTTACTGAAGCAGAAATTCAGTTAATGCAGGGAGAAAACAAGGTAAGACTTACCAATGGAGAAGTTTCTTTCAGTTTGTTATCCTTAATCAAGGGTTCATTTGTTCCGACTACCATTACAGTTAATGAAATTACCATTGCAATTTCTTCAGGTGAATTGGGAGTGTCTGCAAGTGATGGAGAAACCGGTGATTCCCGAACCGGTTTCGCACCGTTATCAAACACCATTAATATTCTTGAATCACTTCAAATTACCACTCTGGAATTGATTGAGTTCAAAAAAATTATCATTCCATATATATCAAAGGTTGGGCAAGAAGAATTGACCTTTAAAGGTCTCTTTCAGCTGGTAAGAAATGAAACCGGTTTTGATGGGAATTATTACTACCCTGACGAATCGGAAGAAGCCAAGGTCAAGTTGAGCCTTCAGCGATACTTAAATAATCAGGATATTTCATACAGGCTGAATATCGCTGGTGATGCTAGTATTTTGAATGATCTTATCAACACGGGAAAATACCAACCTGAAATTAATGGAGGGCTAGATTACGGTACCGTGCTTTTGGAGCTAAACACCAATCAACCCTATGAAACAATCGAGGGGTCATTCAATGTCCTCGATTCCAATTTTGAAATTGGAAACGTCCTCACCCCTTGGTATGTCGATAGCATGAATATTCAATTTCAGTATCTGTTGAACCAGGGCACGATTAATCTGGAGACCATGTATCTGCGGTCGAATTTGTTTACTTCCAGAGGTGATGGAACAATAAACCTAGAGTTTCTGAATGAGGGTATAGATATTAAAGGAAAAACTGCACTTGAGACCATATTAGCCGACAGGGTGGGGGTAAGTGAAGGAATAGATCATTCGGGAAAAGTATCCTTTGCATTTCTGATACCCTTCGAAGGCCAAACGGGAAGGTATAACATTGAGACAGAATTCACAGGCTTTACTTCTGACTATGAAGAAGGTTCATTAATCGCCTATCTATTGCAGGAAAATAGCAAATTTATTGGAAATGTATCAGGGGAGTTGAGTTCACAACGAACCGTCAACTCGTTGAATGGTCACTTTGGTTGGATTAATGACCCAGATCTTCCGGCCAATGATGCCAGAAGATCCAGTTTTGGCATACCCTTGAGGTATGATGAACAAATTGACGGCCTGATTGCCGAGGGAATTAATATATCAGTTGCAGAATTACCTCTGGATATCGACGGGAAGTTTGTATTGGGGCAGGCAAATATTAATGCCAACCCATCATATTATGGTGTATTTGATTTACGTGAAAAAACACAGGTTAATCCCTTGCCCAAACCGGTTGGAAATATAGGGATAAATGGAATTCTTGAATCCGAGGGTTTGAATTTTTCATACAATCTGACCTTAGACGAGGGTAGCGTTTCAATTTGGGATAGAAATTCACCTGCCTTTTCCTCCACGGGTAACATCAATCTAAACACCTTGTCTGATGATGGGATAGGGATTGGGGGTTCGATCGAATTGGCCTTGGCTACCTCCAATCGAAATAATGAATTGCAAGTAAATTTTGCTGGAGAACTCCTGCGTCGTGAATTCAACTTTGATGAATTGCTTATAGAATTGGATCCGGTCTCTTTGATAGCCTCTGGCAAGATGGAAATTTCCAATGATGAAAGTTCATCACCATTTTCAGGTCTTTTCGACATTAGGCAAATTGATTACCGGGGTTCGGAACAACAACTAACCATTGGTTCAGCTGATGATATCAAGTTGCAGTTAACATTGGATGATGAAAACATTTCTGGTGAAATTACCGCACCTCAAAAACTGCTTTCAACACTTTACAGTTTGCAGGTTAATGAAGTTCCCGGATTGTTTCAGCAGAGAAATGGCGAGGGACAAATTTCTCTTAGAGCAGGGTACAACTGGATTACTTCTGAAATGGGAGGTGAATTCAAGGGTTCATCACTTGTATTGCCTGTCAGCAACAATAACCTCCATGTCGACAATCTGTATCTGTCCTTCAATTATCCTTTGGGTACAGGACAAAATATTATCAAAATTGATGAGTTGTCTGCGGATTCCGATCACTTTTCAATTTTGGCAAATGGAAATCTATATGCCGGAACACCCAATTTTTATCCACAATTGGTTGGCAACATTTTTCTTGAAAAGGGAACATTGAAGAAAAGTCAGATATTTGAGGAAACGCTGGATAACATTACAGGGAATTTTGATTTGCAACTTGACCTGGAGAAAAGACAACTGAAGATAGTTCAAGCTCATATCCGGGAAAAGGGGGCACAGGTTTGGGGTGAGGGTGATTTTACTTTTGAAAATCAGGAAAAACTTGGAACCATCCAGTTTTGGTCAAGGAATCTCGATAAGGATGAACTAATCAGGTTCTGGCCATTGAATTTAGTAGCAAAGACAAGAGCCTGGTTGAACACGAACATTCATTCCGGCGAAATCAATGATTTGACAGGTGGATTGACCTTGCTTCGCAATGAAAAATCTCGACTGGAAGTCACCTATACCTTTTCTGATGTCGATTTTACATACCTGAAAGGATTTCCTCCGATAGTCAATGGCAGCGGTTATGCTACCCTAACCGAAAATGACCTGTCCCTTCAAATGGAAGAGGGATATACCGAAGCATTTGAAAATGGCACACTAACTCTGGATGGAAGTAGTTTTTATATACCAAAGATAACCAACAACAAAATCCCCTCAGAAGTTCACCTGAAGGTGGATGGCAAAATCTACCCCCTGTTTGTACTGCTTGATCTGGATCCTTTCAATTTCATTGCTAAGGCAAATCTGACACCGGTCTTTGTCAGTGGTGATGCCAAGGGCGAGATTAGAATCAGATTTCCTCTCATTGATAAAATAACTTTGGATCAAATTACCATGGAGGGAGCTGGTGAGTTCAGTACCTTTGAAACCATCGGGTTATTTTATGGAAAATCCTTCCAATCAGATAGGTTGAAAATTGATTTTGATGAAAAGGGATTGGTTATCGAAGGGGATGGAAAATTTGGCAATTTACCAGTTCAAACGACAATGATTCAAAATTTTGAACCAGGAGTATCTGAACGTCTGAATATTAACGGTTCCTTTGAAATGTCCGATATCTTCTTTGAGGAGTTCAATGTAGATTTTGTACCAGAGATGGTTTCCGGTTCAAGCAGGGTGAATTTCAATTTAAACTTTCCTCAGGATGCACCCGCGATAATGAATCTTGAATCCGACCTTTATGGTTCCAGTGTGGATATTCCAGTTCTTGATTGGCAAAAATCCTCTGAAGAAATTGGCAGGATGGAAATTGGTGTCAGAATCACCAATCCACTTGATTTATATTCATTTGAAATTTCAGCAGAGGGATTAGATGCAACAGGAAGGCTTAACCTCACACAGGATGGAGGTTTTGAATCATTTAATTTCGACCGGGTTGAATTGGAGGATTTTTACTCCGGGGAACTGGGTATTTCGTTGACCGAAAATGGCAATTTGCAACTTGAAATACCTGGTACCATTGAATTGGTTGATTCTGAAATGCTGTCCCAATACACTTCAGATGAGGATTCTGACCGTACTTTCAATATTTATTTGGGTGAGTTGAAAATCTCTCCCCAACTATCCATAACCGAAATCACAGGCATGATTCAGAGGGATGGGGATTTAAGGGCGAATTTCAATGGTAAAATGAATGGCGGGGCTACCCTGAATGGTTGGCTATTTGATAGGGAAGGATCCTGGATGTTCAGAATTGCCTCCGACAATGCTGGTCAGGTGGCACGTGATGCAGAAATTATCGCCTCATTGAGTGGTGGTAAAGTTTGGGTGGATGTAAGCCCAGGTGAGGAAGAGGGGGAATTCCGGGGCACAATCATAATCAGTGACATAACAATACCTCCGTTTTACGAGTTGGGTTCCGACCAAGCCGATGATGGTGATTTGCCAAATGAAGAGACCACGGGGATAAAAATGGACCAGATTAGGTCGAATTTCCTGGTGACTAGGGAAAAACTGGTTTTGAACGAGGCTGCCGGTATGGGTACACAGGTGGGGTTTTCATTTTCGGGTGAATATTCCGTTGTGGACAAGTCCATGAATTTTGAGGGTACGGTAGCTCCCCTCAGGGTCATTACCACCCTGATAAAGATCGTCAACCCGATCAGTTTGCTGATACCTCGGCGAATCTCCGGCGAGATTGGTACATTTGATTTTACCCTCAAGGGCACGCTATCCGAACCAGACTTTAACATAGAACCAACTTCCATAATCAATCCCAGTAATTTAACAGGCTTTCTCTTTTTGAATATTGCACCCTGAACCCTGTCATTACCATGGATCTAAACTATTTTGATTATGAGCTTCCTGCACGCCTAATCGCACAAAATCCTGTAAATCCGCGAAGTTCCTCTCGATTGCTCGTATCGTACATGAATCGGATCGTTGATTCCGGTTTCACGGATCTACCTTCTTTTCTGAATGAAGGAGATCTGCTGGTTGTTAACAACACCAAGGTATTTCCGGCCCTGTTGGTCGGGTACAAAATGAAATCCGAACCCATTTCTACCGTCAAGGTTCCAGGGGCAAGAATATCCCTTAACCTTGATTCTCAAAACCGGGATGGAACCTGGTCCTGCCTTGGAAAACCAATGAAAAAATTGCGAATCGGTGATGTTGTTCGATTTGGCATGACCCTCGAAGGTAAAATTATCAGGATTGATGGCAGATGGTGTGGGGTTGCCTTCAATCTGCAAGGTGAAGATTTTTTCAGGGAAGTACAAGCAATAGGTTATACACCCCTTCCGGGTTATATTACTGCCAAGAGGTCTGAGTTGCCCACTGACCAAACCGATTATCAATCCTATTTTGCACGGCAGACCGGAGCAGTGGCTGCTCCTACTGCATCTCTACATTTTGATGAAAAGATTGTTTCCATGCTATTGCAAAAAGGTATCAAATTTACCGAATTAACACTTCATGTTGGTGCCGGGACCTTTCTGCCGATGACTTCAGAAAGGATTTCGGATCATAAAATCCATGGTGAGTGGGGCAGGATTACACAATCTACAGTTGATGAGATTCTAACTGCCAAAAGGAAAAACAAGAGAGTAATTGCTGTAGGTACAACATCTCTCAGGTTGATTGAAACTGCTGCCAGGAGTGGTCGGGTCAAAGCTTGGGAAGGCGTGACGGATCTTTATATAACTCCAGGATTTGGCTTTAATGTTGCCGATGGATTGTTGACCAACTTTCATCTCCCAAAATCTTCCCTTCTGGTACTCGTTGCCGCTTTTGTCGGTGGCAAGAAAATGAAAGAGATTTACCATCACGCAGTAAACAATGAGTATCGCTTCTTGTCATATGGTGACAGTTCCCTGCTTCTCAATTCAGTCTAAAACCCTTGTTTAAATATCTTCTTCCCATATAAAAAATATATTTCCCAAACAAAAATATTGCTTCATAATCCCCTTTAAATCATAGATGAAATCCCAATATTCGGATTTTTTCGAAAGGAAATGTGATGTTGGCAATTCTGGGGCAAATTTGGGCTTTGCTCATTGGGATTTTCCTTTTGATGGTAGGGAATGGAATCCATGGTACTCTCATCGGCATCAGGGGTGTACAGGAAGATTTTTCGACCTTGGAACTTTCCATTATCATGTCAGGATATTTCATAGGATTCCTGTTTGGTTCGAGATTAACTCCACACATGATCTTACGGGTGGGACATGTCAGGGTATTTGCTGCCCTGGGTTCCCTGATTTCAGCTGCTTTGATTCTGTTCGCACAATTTCCATATCCCTGGGTTTGGTTCATCCTCAGAGTTTTGATTGGTGTTGGTTTTTCAGGAGTTTATGTAGTTGCTGAAAGTTGGCTCAATGAAAGCTCAACAAATGAGAACAGAGGAAAAATCCTGGCCATCTACATATCCATTCAGATGTTCGGTATTATTTCAGCACAGGTGTTATTCAACTTTGCCGATACCAGTGGGTTTTTGCTCTTTGTGATTGCCTCGGTTCTGGTTTCCCTGTCCTTTACACCGATATTGCTTTCGGTATCTCCAACCCCACGGCTGGAAGCAACAAGGCCCATGAAGATTGCCCAGTTGTTTAATGTCTCGCCACTTGGCGTGGTTGGGGCCTTCTGTCTTGGTGCTGTGTTTTCGGCATTATTTGGCATGGCAGCAGTATATGGGGCCAGAATAGAAATGTCGCCCTCGGAAATTGCCCTCTTTGTCAGTATGATTTACCTTGGCGGGTTGGTCATGCAATATCCAATCGGGTACATATCGGATAGAATGGATCGAAGGAAATTGATTCTCATTGTTGCAGGTATCTGTACGGGCTTTGCTTGTATAGGTGTGTTTACGGGTTCTTTCCTGACAATACTTCTGGTTGTTACTTTTGTAATCGGAGCTACAACTACTCCCTTGTATTCACTCATGATTGCCTATACCAATGATTATCTGGATGTAAGTGACATGCCAGCTGGTGCAAGTGGTTTGATTTTTGTCAATGGTATGGGAGCAATCAGCGGTCCCTTTCTGGTTGGTTGGATTATGGATTTCATCGGTCCACATGGCTTCTTCATTTACATATCACTTACCATGGCATTGCTGGCAATATTCTGTGCATTCAGAATGACCGTACGTCAGCGACCTGATCTCGCTGAAACAATGTCCTACACTCCTATCAGCCCGACTTCAACGCCTGTTGTGGTGGATATGGCCCAGGAACATGCCATTGATCAACAATCAGAGGAATAGGTT
>CAZHIL010000507.1:0-3501 GCA_964532985.1 uncultured Albidovulum sp.
AGGGCCAATCAACGACGTTACGGTTTTATCCTGGATATCGAGTGACACATCAAACAAGGCCTGCTTTCCAGAATAGGAAACACTTACGTTTCTGGTCGTTATCTTATTTCTGGACACTTTGGTACCACTACTAGAATTCAGACATTATCAACAATCTAATCCAAATTTACAGTTATTGAAACAACAAAACTTGAAGGTTTTGTGAAATTTAGCAATCCCCCAAAATGTGATTTTCTCCATCAATTAGTTTTGTGGCAGCAAGGGAAGGATAACCGAGAACACGCTTCCCTTGCCAATATTACTCGAAATTTCCAACCTTCCCCGATGTCTGTTCAATATATGTTTAACGATTGCCAAACCCAACCCAGTTCCACCTACTTCCCGAGAGCGGTGTTTGTCTATCCTGTAAAATCTTTCTGTAAGTCGGGGTATGTGTATGGGATCAAATCCCTTCCCGTAATCCTTGATGTCAATCTTGACATGGTCCTGATTGGCCAGATGATTTTCTTTCACCAGTTCACAATTCAATTCAACGTTGCCCTTGGCTGGACCGTACTTTATTGCATTCTCCAAAAGGTTGTTGAATACCTGAATGAGTTGATCCTTGTCTCCCCGAATTGCAAAATTTGAATTCAATCCACTTATAAGGATACGAGTTTCATATTTTTGTGTTAGAGGTCGCATGGTATTCTTGGCTATATCCAACACATCACTGAGATTGACTTCCCTGGATGGCTCTGTAGTTTCTTTTACTTCGACTTTTGAAAGAGACAACAAATCACGAACAAGCCTGTTCATGCGAAAGGCTTCGTTTTCCATTATTTCGAGGAATTTTATTCTGGCTTGAGGATCATCCCAACTATCGTTTTTCAGAGTTTCAATAAATCCAGACAATGATGTGAGTGGAGTTTTGAGTTCATGGCTGACATTGGCAACAAAATCCCTTCTCATTTGCTCGGCGCTTCCCCTAATGGATTCATCGATCAAGGATATTACCAGTACCTTCTCCTCCTGAGAATTCAAATCAACAGGATTGAACATGAGTGTGAGGTTTTTTTCAATTTCATTTCTGGTTTCAATGATATTTGCAATCTTGACTTCCCTTTCGGTAAGCGATTCCTTGATACACTTCAGCACGTCCGGCTGTCTGAACAGCAAATAGAGGGAATTCCCAACCAGTGGTGAATTAAAGTATTTTGTAGCCTCGGAATTGGTTGAAATTATCATCATGGATTTGTCAACAAGAATTACCGGGATGGGGAATCCGGCAATTACTTCTTCAATTGAACAAACAGGTTCGGTCATGATAACGGTAAGTCGTATTCAATCAGAAAATTGACATGCAGGGAAATTAGTCAAAGAGCTTTCTGCACAGAACTAATCCATCAACCAATTTATCCACTTCTTCCTTGGTGTTGTACAAGGCAAACGAAGCCCGGCAGGTGGCGCTGACACCAAGAAAATTCATGAGAGGTTGAGCACAATGGTGCCCTGCCCTCACGGCGATACCCTTTTGATCAAGTATGGTCGATAAATCATGTGGATGAGCGACTTCACCCATCGTAAATGAAAAAATCGCTGCCTGATCCTTGGGAGAACCATGTAATTTGAGCCAATTCAATTCAGCAAATCGCTCTAGGGCATAATCCCTTACCGATTTTTCGTGAGCCTGTATTTTATCCATTCCGAGTGCGGTTACATAATCAATGGCAACTCCCAAGCCGATCATTTGGGCAATTGGGGGGGTACCTGCTTCAAGCATTCGTGGTGGTTTTGCATATATAATATGATCCCTTGTTACCTCATCAATCATGTCTCCACCACCTTTGAAAGGAACAAAATCTCCCAAGTGTTTCTCTTTGACATACAATGCACCCGATGCAGTCGGGCCGTAAATCTTATGGCCGGTAAAAACAAGAAAATCGACATCGAGATTCTGAACATCTGTGGCTTGATGTACTGCTGATTGGGAAGCATCGACCAAAACGGGTATGCCAAAATTGTGACCGATTTCAATTATTGATTTAACATCAACAACCGTACCCAGCACATTCGATACTTGGGTTACCGAAATCAATTTGGTCTTGTCGGTGATTTGATCCTGAAAAGCCAGAGGATCCAAATTGCCGAATTGATCCGGCTCGACCCACTTTATAACAATCCCGCTTCGTTCTCTCAGAAAATTCCAGGGTACGATATTGGCGTGATGCTCAAGTACGGACAGGATTACCTCATCCCCTGCCTTCAACCTTGGCCAGGCCCAGCTGTAAGCTACAATATTTATACCCTCAGTTGATCCGCTGGTGTATATGATTTCATCAGTCTTTTTTGCATTGATGAACTTGGCAATTTTGCTTCTGACCTCCTCATACTTTTCAGTAGCAGTATTGGAGAGGTAGTGTAATCCCCGATGTACGTTGGCATATTCATTTTGGTAAAAGTTACCAATTGCATCAATGACCTGGCGAGGTTTCTGGGATGAAGCCCCATTGTCCAGATAGACCAGTTGATTATGGTTGACTTGTCTCGCAAGGATTGGGAATTCGTCCCTTATCCTTTGAATTTCTTCTGTACTAAACACTTGCCACCAACCAAAGGACGATTGAACCAAATACCAGGACCAAAATAAGGAAAAACCCCATGGAACCGAGAAATACCATGAATGGCGACCGAAACTTGTGCAATTCTGCAACAAAAATACAAAAGAGAAAAATGAAATAGGCAAACCCAGCTATGCCGATCCAACTTGCAATCGTTGCCGGTAGAATCAAGCCAGCAACTAGATTTATTACTTGAATTCCGATCATTATGGATTGGATAAGGGTTAAGTTTAATAGCGTAGCCGGGAGGGTACCCTTGCCACCGAAAAGCTTGCCACCGAGAAAGGTTCCCAAAGTTAATATGGCAAAACTCAAAAAACCGTAAAATGCAACTGAAAAGGGCGTAAAATTGCCGAGGGGAGAAGCCGGAGGATTATCAGTAGGATATAATGAAATTTGCAGTGACGTTAAAATGGAACCCACAAGGCATACCAAAACTGCCAACTGCAATAGTTGGGTAATGGAAAGGACATATACCTGGGCTTGTTTGGCGGCTCCCCTGGGGTCTCTCAGGGTTGTGGTAATCAATTGCTGCAAATCGTTTGTCATATATGATCTTTAAGTTTGTTTGCTTCGTGCAGTCCCAAAAACCAAATGGTTAGAAAAATGGCAAAGATCAAAATGGAAAAACCATCTTGCAGGATTTCGCCATGTTTCATTGGAACATATGTAATCATTCCCTTCGCCATGATTAGGGGAAATACAATAAAAAAGGCCCAAAACAATGCAATTCTCGAATGAATCCACTTGATCCGCCATCCCAGAATCATAACTGCAAATTTACCTAAAACGGAAATAAAATAAAATAGCAGTGGTGCAAAGATTACGACACCAATAAAGTTTGCAGAAAGAAATGCCGTGATGGGAATTTCTCCTGAGGAATCAAGGAGGAACGGTATTG
>CAZHIL010000508.1:0-6244 GCA_964532985.1 uncultured Albidovulum sp.
CAGAGGTGAATTTTTTAACTTGGGTACCCAATCGCTTTACCTTTACACTTTCGAATGGTTTCCCATTCGGGTCCTGAAGCCAAAATGCACTTGTTAAATAACCATCTGAAGTTGAATAGGACTTGGCATCAACAATATTCAAATTTAGCAAAGCTAGGATTCCTGCAAATTTTGAAAACAGATCAGGAACCTGTTTTCTGACCATGCAAAGCCTGGTTGCCCCCCTGGTTTCATCCTCGGTAAATTCAAAAATTGTTTCAACGCTTTCAACCTTGCCCAGCAACTCGATAAACATGACTTGATCATCGGGTGCCAAACTTCTCCAAAAGGGGTCTCCATGACGGTTTATTGCACTATCGGGATCGGCAAAATTCTGCTTTTGAAGTTTTTCCAAGACAATTTTCTTGGATTCTTCCACATCGAAATAGGCCGTAAAGTTAACTGAGCCATCAGTCATTACCGAATGGGTAAAATTATATAGATCCCTGAGCATTTGAGCTTTCCAATGGTTCCAGACACCTGGTCCAACCCCCATGATATCACATACTGTAAGTACGGTCAGCAATTTCAGTTTTGTTCGGGTACCAACAATCTTGGCAAAGTTAATTACCGTTTTCGGATCACCTATATCCCTTTTTTGTGAAGTATCCGACATGAGAAGGTGATGCTTAACCAACCAGACCACAAGTTCTGTTTCTTTGTCATCAAGCCCAAGCCTTGGTGAAATATCCTTGGCTAGTTGTGCACCGATTGTAGAGTGATCAGCATTACTACCCTTACCAATGTCATGCAATAATAGGGCTACATAAAGAACTTTCCTGTTAACACCCTTTTCCAAAATCGAGGTGGCAATTGGAAGGTCCTCCTTCAATTCGCCCTTTTCCAGTTTGGCCAGGAATGCCAGACACTGGATTGTATGTTCGTCGACCGTGTAGTGGTGATAGGAGTTGAATTGCATCAAGGCGGTAATTCTACTGAATTCTGGTATAAACCTTCCAAGAACATCCAATTCATTCATTCTTCGGAGCACACGCTCTGGATTCCCATAATTCAGCAACAAACCCATGAATATTTTATTTGCCTCGGGATTGGCAATGAATTCTTGGTCTAGAAGGTGGAGGTTCGACGAAATCAAACGCATGGAATCAGGATGCAATAACAATCCGGTATCGAGGCCAACTTCAAATAATCTTAGCAAATTCAGTTTGTCGTTTAGAAAAGTATCTGGATCGGCAATCGACAATCGGCCGTTGATTTCCTTGTATTCGGGTGGGAGATGAGATTGCAGATTGGCTCGAGCTCTCTTCAGCCAACCACGAAGAATCGGTTCCCGTTTGACATGCTGGGCTTCCAGCTTGGTCAATAAAATTCTTGTAAGATCTCCCACATCGGTCGCATGCCCAAAGTAATCCTGCATGAAGTATTCAACAGCCTGGCGTCCCTCATTGTCTTCATAGCCAAGATTCTTGGCCACTTCAAATTGGACATCAAAATGTAGTACATCCTGTGGTCTCTTGGCCAAATCATGAAGTTGACAACGTACAGCCCATAGAAATGATTCGGCACTGATGAACTTTTCATACTCCTCCAGGGATAAAACATCAAGCCCAACCAATTCCGAGGTGTCCTGGATCCTGTAGAGATATTTTACTATCCAGAAAAGGGTTTGTAAATCCCTCAATCCACCTTTGGCTTCCTTGACATTGGGTTCCAGAAGATACCTGTTACCACCTTGCCGCTTATACCGAGATTCTCTCTCTTCCAATTTAGCTTCAACGAATGCTGGCCCTGATCCCTTGAACAAGTCATTCCACAATCTGTCATGGAGTAACTGTTCCGTGGAACTGGGTCCCCAAACCAGCCGACATTCCAAAAGGGCAGTTCTTATGGTCAGATCTCCCTTGGCAAAGTGGAGACATTCCTTCAATGTTCTGACAGAATGTCCAACCTTTAAATTCAAATCCCAGAAAATGTAAAGTGCACCCTCAATAACCTTGTTTTCCCATTCACCGCTTTTTTCATCAAGCAACATCAATAAATCAACATCCGATTGGGGAGCCATTTCGCCTCGCCCATAACCACCAACTCCAAAGACAGAAAATTTGCTTTCAGGACTGCTTTTTCCAAAAAGAACATTGGTTGAGAATTGCAGGGCAATCTGGACAACACAATCGGTAATGTATGAATATGAACGAACTGTTTTTAGTGCGGAATATGGGCTCAAATAGTGTTCAAAAAGGTTTGCCTCTCTGACTTTTTTCTTGCCTTCAGCGGTTTTCTCAACCAAATCCTTGATCAGATTCCTTCTGATTGCTTGGATTTCTTCTGATTGATAATTACCGGGAACCAAGTACTTGTCAAAATCTGCTGGATTAAAAATATTCTTGGGGTCAAGAATTAATCTGCTGGCATCAACATGAGGAATATTTGATTCTGGGCCATGTACGGATTCAACCTGATTCATTATTATTTCCTTTGTAAATTTTCCTTGGTTAAACAATTCGAGTTTAACACCTAGTTTCAGAAATTGCCGTAGATTCTATTCGGAATTCATAGGAAAAGTGAATTTGTCATGGTTAAAAATGGACCAAAGCCCCTCTTATTCACAATTACATCAAAACCGGTAAAACTCCCTAATCGGGTTGTGGAAGTCATTCATTAACAAATTCTCATTATCGGCAATTGCTTCGAGCCGGAATGTATTGACAGTCGGAATATTCAAAAAAATGATTAATAAACGAGAATCGTTTATTTTTTGAAATCGGTAAATAAGCAAAATCCCTGTAGAATCAAAAATGTTGAATTTGGCTGATTTGCATTTTCGAGGAAAATTCATTTTTTTTGAAAATCCTTGAAAATACAAAATGGTAAAAAAGACGAAATTGGCAAATTTGTGGATTGAAGGTTTCTGTTGGTAGGAAAATTTTAGGTGACCATGCGTTATGAACGAGACATGATGGGATATGGCAAGGATGGTATCCGTATCACCTGGCCCAATGAAGAAAGGATTGTTGTTCAATTTGTCATCAATTATGAGGAAGGTGGAGAAAATTGCCTCCTTCATGGTGATGAAGCTTCAGAGGCATTCCTGTCGGAAATTGTTGGAATATCTCCCTGGCTAGGACAAAGGCATTGGAATATGGAATCCATTTATGAATATGGTGCCCGATCCGGTTATTGGCGTTTGCATAGTGCCTTCACCAAAGCCAATATTCCTGTAACTGTTTATGGGGTGGCTACTGCCCTCGCACGATCTCCTGAACAGGTAGCTTCCATGAAAGAGGCTGATTGGGAGATCGCCAGTCATGGCTTGAAGTGGATTGAGTACAAGGATTTCCCGATTGAAGAGGAACGGGCGCATATGGAAGAGGCCATTGCCCTACACAAACGTGTTATCGGCAATCGACCTCTAGGATGGTATACCGGTAGATGCTCCATGAACACCATTCGATTGGCTACGGAAGAAGGAGGATTTGAATATCTGTCGGATAGTTATGCCGATGATTTGCCTTATTGGATAACAATCGATGGAAAAAACCAGTTAATTGTACCTTACACCCTTGATGCCAACGACATGAGGTTTGCTACCTATCAGGGTTTTAACACTGGAATGGATTTTTTCACCTATCTCAAGAACAGTTTTGATGTTCTATATCAGGAAGGAATCGATGGGTTCCCAAAAATGATGTCCATTGGACTGCATTGTCGATTGATAGGTAGACCCGGAAGAATGTCAGGATTGCTTCGGTTTATTGAATACATTGGTGGCAAGGACAAGGTCTGGACACCTACAAGGCTTGAGATAGCCAGACATTGGACCCGACACTATCCACCGCAATTGTCGTTCAAGCCTACCTCGCTGCCCAAAAAGGATTTCATCAAAATCTTTGGAGGAATAATCGAACACTCCCCATGGGTAGCCGAAAAGGCCTATAATCTGGAATTAGGTCCGGCGCATGATTGTCCAGAGGGAATTCATAGTGCTTTTTGCCAGGTGTTGAGAGCCAATTCGGAGGAGGAAAAACTGATTATTCTTAACAAACACCCCGAATTGGCTGGCAAGGCAGCAAAAAGCGGGAAACTTGGTTCATCTTCAAAAAGCGAACAACATTCCAGAGGGCTGGATCAACTGAAAGAAAAAGAAGGACTGAAACTTGATGACTTGAATGGTCAGTATCTGAAAAAATTTGGATTTCCATATATTATTGCAGTCAAGGATTATGACAAAAGAACCATTTTGCTGGAAATCGAAAAACGGATAAACCGTTCCCGGGAGGTGGAATTCATGGAAGCCTGTCATCAGGTTGAAAGAATAGCCTGGTACAGGATAAAAGAGATATTTGATCGGGGAGATTAGAATGAAGGGGGACTATTTCAATCCAATTGGGGGGCTGCCGCCCCAGATGGAATTGACCACCGACCGGGCCATGTCAACCAATGCCTATTTGGTAATTCCGGCAAGATCATTGACAGATATTGTTACGAGTAATCTTCCATATTGGGAAAATACCAGACTATGGATATTGGCCCAACCCCAATCCGGCTTTATTCAAACCTTTACCCATTACCTGATGGAAGTTGAACCAGGAGGGGGCAGTCCGAATGCCGAACCTGATTCAGAATGTGAAGCAATCCTATTTATTACCGAAGGGGAATTTGCTCTTCGCCTAAATGGTGATGAGCTCTTTAACTTGGAATCAGGCAATTACGTTTATTTGCCACCTGATGGAGAATGGTCTCTCAGAAATGTGGGTAACGAAGTTGGCAATTTCCACTGGATACGGAAAAGGTATGAATTCATTGATGGTGTCTCACCACCGGATTTTTTCATTTCCCACGACAGGGAAGTTGTACCTGAACCCATGGCGAATTCGAATGGGACCTGGTTTACCCAACGCTTTGTTGACCCGGATGATATTTCCCACGATATGCATGTAAACATAGTTTCCTTCGAGCCAGGTGGTTCAATTCCCTTTTTAGAAACCCACCCGATGGAGCATGGAATTTATATCTTGCAGGGCAAAGGGGTGTATAATCTCAATAATGACTGGGTGGAAGTCGAGGCAGGAGATTATATGGCCCTCAGGGCATTTTGTCCCCAGGCATGCTATGCTGGTGGCCCCAACCAATTCCGCTATCTCCTTTATAAGGATGTCAACCGTCATCCTCGACTCTGATCCTTGGGAAATCAGAAGGCAATTGTTGAGACGGGATACATTGAGACAATCCTGAATTTATGACTGAATGGATTATGATGGTCAGTGAAGTTATAGAAATCAAAGCCAATTTGATTAGCAATGAAATATTCCAACACTTTGGTGAAATTATTCAATTGAATACAGTTGAACCACTAACCATCAACCAGGGACAGTGTCTTCGTTTCAATGATTTAGCGAATTTGGACCATGACCCTGATGGAAGAATGGGCATCAGCATATTTGAATCTTCCATAAGAACGATTCCCTACAAGTTCAATTTCGTAGAAAGACATCCCCATGGTTGTCAATTCTTTTTACCCATGGACAATGAACCATTCTTGGTCATCGTAGCACCGGATCAGGATGGGGTACCGGGAACCCCTAAAGCCTTTATAACTGGTAAATACCAAGGGATAAATTTCCACAGGGGAACTTGGCATGGGGTGTTGACTCCCATACAAGGTTCAGGAAAATTCCTGGTTATTGACTGGATTGGTTCCAAGGCGAACTTGGAGGAATACCTATATCCTCATTACTGGAAGGTTTTACGGTGAATTCCTGGTATCTCAACACTTTTGAAATGATGGTAATGGTATATTGAAACGCATTACACCCGATATCCAATAACAACAATAGCAAAACATCAGGACCTGTGCATTTTTAGTTATTAAGTTTGTGTAACAACCTTTGCCAGAAATCGTTCCCCATCATTTCAATGTTTTTGAGATACTGGGGGAATGAATTTATTTTAACTGGTCCAGATTCATTCCTGAATGCTGACTAGCCAGAAGGGTGATCTTGCCAGCAGTAATGGCATCTTCCAAAGCATCGTGGTGCTTGAAGTTAATGCCCAACCAATCAGCAAGAGATTTCAGACCAAAACTTTCGCCTTGCCGATCAGAATGCCAGACCTTGCGGGCAATTTTGCAACTATCCAACCAAGTGGCATTCAATCTCGGGATACCATAAAAATCTGCAGCCCTGTTCATTACCCCCTGATCAAATGAGGTATGGCTGACAATAATTGTACCATCCAACCTTTGTTG
>CAZHIL010000509.1:0-2412 GCA_964532985.1 uncultured Albidovulum sp.
CGTAAGGAGGTGCTTATTGTGATTTTCAGGAGTATTACAACTACTGTAATACATACTAATGATAACCATTCTTGTCAACCATATCACTGGTTGGGTTATCAAATACCCGTAAATGATTCACCCACTTTATCTGATATCCAAAAGGGTAAACTCTACCAAAGGATTATTCACATTTCCACTCCCAATAACTCGGTAACCTAATGGTTATAATTTCCAAGCCATAGCAATTTATTTGAATCCCTAAAATTAAAAATGCTATGGCCTTAAGCGGATTTCCACACAAATTAAGCAGGAAAATAATCACCTCTACTTTAGGAGATTCCTTATCCAATCCTATTTTCCATTAGCATTTAGAATTCTTCTACATTCTGAAATAGGTCTTTATAGAAGCCTTGTTTGAGACGGAATTTCGTACCATGGTTGTGACGGGTTCGGGCATCAAAATCTATTTGTATAGCCCCATTATCCATACAATCTATCAGTCTACATTCGCCGATGCCTTCAAGCATGAAAAAGCGGGAATACCTAAATTGTTCAATGCCGTCAACACCACGCTTCCTGTCTGCAATAGCATAGATGGTTTTTCTGAGTTTGGTTCTTGCCTTATTATGAAGGTTTTCAAAACTCCAGTATGGCTTGGGATCAAGCTCTCCCAAACCAACTCGTTTGTTTATCCTTTTTAACCAGTCGCCATGCCGGCTAGTATCAACATGGTTATGATCAAATGAAATCTCTACACGCTCACAATCGTAGTTTACCAATGCACTGAACCCTCTGTCGGTTCGTTGGCCTATTTTTATTGTCTGCCGGAAACTCATTTCATTATCAGGATGCACATTTCCGGCCTTTTGATGTGGCCATCCGTAATTAGGTAATAGGACTGAAGATACAAAATTGTGTTCTCTCGGGAATGGTTCCATATGAAATAGTGTAATGAGTGAAGATGTATCAGAACGTTGACCTTTGAGTTCCCACTCGCCAGCATCAGGTATTTGTAAATTGTTCTCTTCAATTTCTAACAAATCCTCAAGAGTATTACCCACACCCCCATCATTACCTTTTCGTCTAGTCTCAATCCAGCCTCTATTTCGTATCTGGTTAAGTTCAGATTTTAGGGACTGTAAAGTAAAAGTCTTCATTAATCGGGTCTCCAGAAATGTAACAAATATTCAAAAGTGACACCCATTGTTATATAATTACTTGGCCACCCAAAGATCCCAATCCGGTTTACGATGTTTCGCCGATCCCAGATGATAATATTCCTGAGTTCATAACCTCGTCTTCGCATTTCCTCAATCAGGGAAACATGAATAGTGATGCGTTCATTCTCCCACCACATATCAGGTACGTTTATGACACAGTGTCCCCTGGGGCGAAGTAAAGGTAGTAAAGCTTCGAATATCTCACCCATGTTTTCGGTATATGTTTCCAACGGCATTGTACCCAAATCACGCGGATTCTGGGAATATTGTTCAACCTTGCCTAACTGGCTATTTTTTCGGTTACGCCTGGATTTGTTTTTGCGTTTCCGATTCAACAGATTCGCATAGGGTGGTGATGTGACGATCAAAGATACGCTTTCAGGTGCAAGATATTGATTGATGTGCCGTGCGTCACACTCGATCGCCAATTGTTGCTGAGACTGAAATAGGCTTGTGCCAAGTCTTTCATTGCATAATTCCACATATTTGGGTGACAGGTCAAAGCCAACTGCGTTCCTCTCGGAGTCCTGGGCGGCAATTAGTGTAGACCCACTTCCTACAAATGGATCTATCACTAATTCACCTTTGTGGGTAAACTGCTTTATCAAGCGGCGTGGGAGTGCAATAGGGAAAGTCGCAGGGTGAACTGATTTGTCCCTTAAATCTCGCTTTTCGTAATGAAATTCCCAAACCCCAAGTTGATTCTTGAGCCATTCTTTAGCCGAAAGACAACAGATATGGCTTGGTTTGCAATCACAGATTCTAGTTGTTCCAATGTCAATGAATGATTTTTGTTTAACCTTGGGTTCTTCAGAAATCTCACTTTTTGTATTATCTTCTGGCTCAGACGATGTATCGATTCCTTCTTGACTTTCACTGTCAGGACATAATTTAGTATTTTTTAGGTTCACTTTGATATAACTCATTGCATGGTAAAAAATACTATAAAATTGTTTATGATATTTTACCGTGTTGTCTTTCAAACTTTACTTGTAACATATCTCTTTAACAAACTTTGAGTATAAAATTGTATTCGATTTCTTGGATTAATGATTCAAGCTCTAAAACTATTTGATGAGTATTGATCTAGATGTTTTTAGGTTTTGCTTTAGTTTAAGTTAAAAAAAACTTTCAACAAGAAGAATTTGAATTTTCATGATACCAGTTCTTACAGGATTCTGTACACCATCACTTCAATCCATCCCTCAAC
>CAZHIL010000510.1:0-3747 GCA_964532985.1 uncultured Albidovulum sp.
GCCCAGGCTTCACCCCCAAACTCGGTTTCAATGCCTGCCATGATTTTCATCAGGGTGGATTTTCCCGATCCATTCACTCCCACAACACCAATCTTTACTCCGGGTAGAAATGAAAGGTTAATGTTTTCGAAGCATTTTTTGCCACCTGGATAGGTTTTTGAAACCCCCTCCATATGAAAGACATATTCGTATTTTGACATTGAAAAACCGTAAAATCTTGGATAGTTCTGGATTAATTTTAAGTAATTTAATCCCTTAACCCTTATGGAAATTTATAATTTCTGGAATAACCCCATTTATCTTCTCTCATGGATTTAACAAGGAAGAAATTGCCAGAATCATTCCAGAAAATACATGTCCAGATAAACCAAAGCCAACTAAAATTGAGAAATTCAATGCAGGCTTGCAGATTCTTCTTGTATGTAAGTCACATATCAGGTAGCCCGAACTGCCCTAATCCATCGGTACTATTTCAACGATATGCTGCATTAGAAACGGCTGAAAAAATCAGTAAGATATGGAGTGTCAATTGATGTTTATCTTATGGAAATTGCATGATTTACCCCAAATGCAGATTGGTCGGATTGCTGGGAGGTTCATTTAATCCTCCTCATCAAGGACATATTCACATATCCAACCAGGCACTCAAGTTATTTGGTCTGGATGAGGTCTGGTGGCTCGTTAGTCCCGGAAACCCCCTCAAGCTAGAGAAACCCGCTTCATTCCAGAGACGGTATGAAAGAGCACAGTCTATTATTCACAACCCAAGAATCAGGGTTTCTGATTTTGAATATGCATATCGTATTCACCATACCTTTGAGACAATCAGCAAACTTAATCATCGATACCCTGATCACCTTTTTATCTGGTTGATGGGCTCGGATAATCTTGTTCAATTCAGCCAATGGAAAAATTGGGGCTGGATTTTTCGAAATATTCCCATTGTGGTATTGTCCAGAACAAAATCTGACTTACCAGGTTTGGCTTCCAGAGCAGCAAGTACTTTTTCCAAAAATTACATACCTTCGAATTTGGCTGGGAACATCGCCTATTATGAACCCCCAGTCTGGACATTGGTCAAAACCCCCAATATTCATGTTTCTTCATCACAATATCGGGCAAAAGGCTTGTGGAATGGGATGTAACATTAGGAAAAGTGAAAATTTAGTTGAAAATGGCTATTGAGGCATATGAGGATGAATCTGGACGATTGTTGGCCAATCGTTACGAAACGGTTAATCCCGAGGAACTATTTTCACCAGTAATGGATTTGTTACCTTCGCAACCAGCGGCCATTCTTGATGTGGGGGCTGGTTCAGGTAGGGATGCGGCATGGTTCGCTGAACTGGGTTATTCAGTACTTGCGGTAGAACCTGCAGCTACAATGCGTTCATTTGGAGTGGAACGACATAAAGGTTCACAATTCGAATGGCTCGATGACAGTCTTCCAGGTTTAAAGGAGGTTTATAGAATCGGAACAGCATTCGATGCCATATTTGTTTCTGCAGTTTGGATGCATGTACCTCCAAATGCAAGGGAACGGGCTTTCAGAAAATTGGCTGGGCTTCTGAAACCGGGTGGCAAATTGTTCATCAGCCTCCGTATGGGACAAGTGGATCAATCCCGATCAATGTATCCAGTTAGTTCTGAGGAAATAATCTCACTTGCTCAAGACAATGGCATGTCGATTGTTTATCAGCAATCTAGGCCCGATGTATGGGGTCGAGCTGAACTTTTGTGGGAACAATTGGTTCTACAGTTGCATGATGATGGCACAGATGCTCTTCCAATACTGAGACATGTTGTTCTGAACGATGCAAAGTCTTCGACATACAAACTTGGTTTATTACGTTCTGTAGCAAGAGCAGCTGATGGATCTCAAGGTATGGCCGAACATGGTTCTGATGGTGAGGTTTACATTCCCTTGGGTCTAGTAGCACTCAATTGGCTGAGGCTTTACCATCCTCTTATTAATTCAGATTTACCACAAAACCCTGTTAATAGAGGAGCAAAACATCTTGGATTTATAAAAAATAAAACTTGGAATGTAGTCTCTGAGTTGGCACCGGCAGATTTTCGAGTGGGAAGTAGGTTTACTGGTGACCGTGCCAAGGCCATACATTATGCCCTTCGAGAGGCAGCAACAACAATTACGAGAATGCCTGCCCATCATATAACATATCCGGGTACGGATATGCCGATATTTCCTGTTACAAGGGGAAGGGCTAAAGGTACAACTTATCAGCTCATCATAGATGAACCTTACCTTTCTTCCTTTGGTAAAATGCGTATCCCAGGAAATATTTGGCGAACGATGGTACGTTTCGATGCTTGGATAGAACCGGCACTGGTTGCCGAATGGATAAGGTTGATGCAAAGCTATGCCCAAAAGCAGGGGAGGGAGATTGATCAAGCAGCAATTTACAATGCCATGCAATGGCTTGATCCAAGTCGAGATGTGAGTTTTGTTCGAGATCAAACCATACAATTGATGCAATCAAAACCTGTTTATTGTGTTTGGAGCGGTACCCGTCTCAGGGAAACAGGATTTCATGTTGATCACTGCCTCCCTTGGGCAGCTTGGCCATGTGCAGATCTTTGGAATCTGCTCCCTTCCCATCCAAAATTCAACAGTCGAAAGAGTGACAAACTCCCTTCGGCAGAAATGCTGGATAGAAGTTCTGATCGTATTCTTGAATGGTGGAACCGAGCATGGACTCAGAATGAAACTGTAGAAAAGCGATTTCTAATGGAGGCAAAAGCATCACTCCCGCTCTTCTCTGAGGATATTGATCATCAAACTATATTTGATGGCCTTCAGAAGAGACGATTTGCAATCCGTTCCGATCACCAAATTTCTGAATGGTCATTATAGAGTGTGATCAGATTGATTATAGTATTTTGAAATCCTGCCACAAATTACCAGGGGATTATATTTCATCATTAAATTTTATCCAGTGTAGGACTAGGAAACCCCCTTGACAGACGTTAAATTCAAAAGTCGCTGTAATCAATTGAAAACAGGGTAAATCAAAAACAAACTGGAAGAATTTGATGGGTTATACACCAGAAGAACTGGATCAATTAAAGGCTTGGCCGTTCGTTGAGGCAAAGAAACTGTTAAAGCTGATCAACTATAAAACTCCTGCCAAGGGTTATGTTTTGTTTCAAACAGGTTACGGACCGTCTGGTTTGCCACATATAGGAACCTTCGGGGAAGTAGCCCGAACAACCATGGTCAGAAGGGCCTTCCAGGAAATTTCTGATATCCCGACCAAACTAGTTTGTTTTTCTGATGATTTGGATGGTTTCAGAAAAGTTCCATTGAATGTACCAAATAGAGACAGATTGCAGGAAGACTTGGGCTTGCCGTTAACCAAGGTCACTGATCCTTTTGGGGAATGTGAGAGCTTTGCACATTACAACAACCAGAAATTACGGAGCTTTTTGGACAGCTTTGACTTTGAGTACGAGTTCATATCGGCAACAGAATATTATCAGGCCGGTAAATTTGATGAGATGCTTATGCTAGCCCTTGAGAGGTATGATCAACTGATGGACATCATGCTTCCCTCTCTAGGTGGTGTAACCAAGGGAAGAGACCAAAGCTATTCTCCCTTCCTGCCTGTCAGTCCTGTTTCTGGGAAGGTGTTGCAGGTTCCTGTTTTGGACAGGAATATATCGAAAGGAACCATTCTGTATCAGGAACCTGATGGGAAGATGATTGAACTCCCTGTAACAGGTGGT
>CAZHIL010000511.1:0-1640 GCA_964532985.1 uncultured Albidovulum sp.
CCTATGTAGCCCAGTCAGCTGCAGCTGGATTCAATCCGGCCCACAGGATTATTGATCAGCATACCGAGGGACCTGTCCAACACAGGGTAATGTCTGTTCAGGAATCCCGAAATGATGCCATTGAACTCTACCGGAAACTACAACTCCCTAACCCCGAGGAAATAGGGTTCAGGTATCCGCACCAAGTCTCCGTTGGGCAGTTGCAAAGTGCCATGACGGCAATGGCCATGTCCTGTCGACCGGATATGATAGTGTTTGATGAACCGACCACCGCACTGGATGTAACAACTCAAATCGAGGTGTTGTCTGCAATCAGGGATATTGTGGAGCAGTTTGATACTGCTGCGATTTATATCACCCATGACCTGGCTGTGGTTGCCCAAATGGCCGACAGGGTGAAGGTATTGCTGAAAGGTGATCAGATTGAAGAAGCAGATACCGTAACAATGTTGTCAGATCCCCAGGAAGAATATACTAAATCGCTCTGGGCAGTCAGAACCTTCAAGCGGCCAACCAAAGCGATGGTTTCCTCAACGACTACCCCCATAGTTTCATTGAAAGGAGTTAATGCCAGCTATGGCAAGACGCCGGTTCTGGAAAATGTCAATTTCGATATACATCCAGGCAGGACAGTGGCAGTAGTTGGTGAATCAGGTTCGGGGAAATCCACGGCAGCAAGATGCATAGTAGGATTATTGCCGCCGACTGCTGGTGAGGTATTGTTTAACGGAATACCCTTACCTGCACACTACAAAAAACGCACCAAGCAGGACCTGCAAAAAATCCAGATGATTTATCAAATGGCCGATACCGCCTTGAACCCACGTAAAACCATTTTTGAAATAATTGGTCGACCGGTGGAATTCTTCCTTGGTTTGCGAGGCAAGGAAAAAAGAAAACGGGTCGAAGAGCTGATGGAACAGATAGAGATGGACCCGATGACCTATATTGATCGTTTGCCATCGGAATTATCAGGTGGCCAAAAGCAACGAATTGGGATTGCAAGGGCCTTGGCTTCCGAACCCTCATTTATAATTTGTGATGAGGTCACTTCTGCCCTTGATCAATTGGTTGCGGAAGGAATCCTTAAGCTGTTGGCCAACCTTCAGGATAGTTTCAACCTTTCCTACATGTTCATTACCCATGATTTAGCGACCGTTAGGGCTATTGCCGATGAAGTAGTGGTAATGAAGAATGGCGAAGTCATCGAACAGGGATTGAAGGATGACATGTTTCATCCTCCCCACCATCCCTATACTGAATTGTTGCTCAGCTCAGTACCAGAGATGGACACCACTTGGTTGAATACTCTTTTGGAGTCCCGCAAAGTTGACAAAACAGTGTAAAACCAGTAATCAAGAGTTACCTTCCTACCCGCAAGGGTAGGGCTATTTTTCCAGAGAAGTTAAGAATTGGAGGCTTTATGAAATATGATATCAGTCGTCGAGGGGCATTGAAGGCAGGAGGCGCACTGGTAGCTGCCTCTGCCATTGCTCCTCAGCTTTTACAAGCGCAACCCTCAAGAGGGGGTGACCTCAGGGTTGGTGCTAGTGGAGCCAATACATCTGACAGTTGGGATGCCAGAACACATTCGGATTTGTTCATGCAAATGGCCTGTATGGGGTCGGTATTTGATAACC
>CAZHIL010000512.1:0-2455 GCA_964532985.1 uncultured Albidovulum sp.
GTACAAGGGAGTTTCTAGATGCTACCTATTTACCTGTCATCAGGGTTGCTTCCCGCAATGGCACCCTGAAGGAAGCTTGGGATGAGGTCAGGGCCAATTGTGATTCTCGATTCAGTGATTATGCTATTTATGAACATTGCCTGCCTTTCAATGTGGCTCGTGCATACGATGAGGCTCGGGGTATAGATACACCAAGGATCTGGACGGCTGAACGTGATCTTGAAATGTGGAGTAAGCTTCAGGGATAAATTGAAGAATTCGGACTTTTCCAACCATGCCTCAACAAGCTAGGGAATACCCGTTTGTCCCTCCACCGGGACTTGACAGCAGGGAACCATCCAAGAAAGTGGTGATAGTGGGCGCTGGACCAATAGGGTTGGCCATGGCGATTGAATTGGCCAACCATGACATTCCATCGGTTATTCTGGATGATGGCAATAGGGTTTCAACCGGATCAAAGGCAATTTGCTGGTCAAAACGATCGCTTGAAATATTCGATCGTCTTGGAATTGGTGACAAGGCCCTTGCCAAAGGGGTTATGTGGAAGGTTGGCAGGACCTATCATCGGGATCAGGAGTTGTTCAATTTTGATCTCCTTCCTGAAGAGGGTCACAAATATCCGGCATTTGTTAACCTGCAGCAATATTTTGTCGAAGAGTATTTGATTGCCAGGGCGCAATCCCTGGAACTGGTTGACTTGCGATTTCAGAACAGAGTAGAAGCAATTCAAGGAAATCGGGATAGAGTGAGTATTGACATATCCACACCGATTGGGGATTACCACCTTGAAACCGATTATCTGATAGCCTGTGATGGGGTACGTTCAACTGTAAGAAGACAACTTGGGCTGGATTTTGTTGGTGAATTGTTTGAGGAAAGATTTCTGATTGCTGACATAGAAATGCAACAGGATTTTCCACCCGAGCGGCGTTTTTGGTTTGAACCCGCTTTTCATGAAGGCCAATCGGCCCTTTTGCACAAACAACCGGACAATATTTATCGTATTGATCTTCAACTGGGATGGGATGCAGACCCCGAGCTGGAAAAGCAACCAGAAAGGGTAATTCCCCGCATCAAAAAGGTTGTGGGCACCAGTGATTTCAAAATAGATTGGGTATCCGTCTATACTTTCCAATGCCGTCGGTTGGAGAGGTTTGTCCATGGCAGGGTCATATTTGCGGGAGATTCCGCACATGTTGTTTCCCCTTTCGGGGCCAGGGGAGGGAATGGTGGACTGCAGGACGTTGATAATCTTGGCTGGAAACTGGCAGCAATCATCAAGGGTCAATCTCCCGAATCCCTGCTCGAAACATACAACGACGAAAGAGTATACGCTTCCGATGAAAACATTGCCCATTCGACCAGAACGACCAAGTTCATGACTCCATCGGATGGTGTCGAGAGGATGTTTCGGGATCAGTTGTTCAAATTGACAAGGGTCGCATCTTTTGCCAGAAACTGGATCAATCCCGGTCGATTGTCGGTTCCGGCAGTCTATCCTGGATTCAGTGATCTGGCACCCGAATTGCCAATGATTTCAAGACCTGGTTCGGTTGCACCCGATGCTCATCTGGATGATGGTACATGGCTACTCGACAAGTTCGGCAAATATGTGACCTTATTTGGAATCAATACAAAAATCCCTGAGAGTGCCGGGTTGAGGAAGGTATGTGTGACAGCCAATGAATTTATCCGGGCCAGATACCTTGGTGAAAACGACAAGGCAATATATCTCATTCGACCGGATCAGGTTATTGCCAGCAGGTGGCTTGAAGTCAAGCCGATACATCTAAGACATGAAATCAATCGTATTGGGGGATTGGACCAATGAGGTCAAAAGCAAGCAAACAACCACAAACCAGTGTGGATGAAATCTACCAGAACCTGTTGGAGGCTTTCGAAGAAGTTGATGAATCGCAAAGAATGGAATTTGCCATCATGGTCGTAATTTCCCTTTGTGATCAAGTCAGAGACAATGAGAAAATTTCCGAAATCCTGAATACCTGTCGGCAGGCTCTGGAGAAGGAAGATTGACCGAAAACCCTACGGCACCAGATTTCCAGCTGGAGAAGAAATATATTCTTGCAGGACACAAGGTCGTTGTAGGTGTTGATGAAGCCGGTAGAGGTTGTATCGCCGGTCCGGTAACAGCTGGTGCAGTCATGTTCAGGAAGGAAGATTTTCCGGCAGATCTTGATGATTCGAAAAAGTTGACACCCCTCCAAAGAACCAGGATTTACGAAGAGATCAAGGAAAAGGCAGTCATTTCCTTTGTTCATGTCTCTGTAGAGGAAATCGAAAGGATCAATATTCTCCAGGCGTCGTTGAAAGCCATGATTCTTGCGGTTGAAGAACTTCCGGTTACACCAGACTTCCTCTTGGTTGATGGCAATCGATTACCACCCAACCTGCCCTGCAAGGGTCTTGCGGTTGTCAAGGGTGATCAGAAATCACT
>CAZHIL010000513.1:0-3300 GCA_964532985.1 uncultured Albidovulum sp.
CGTTTACATCGGCACGAAGGTTGCCATTTTGCATGTTGCCATCACAAGTTCCCAAATACCTCATGATCTGGCGCAATTTTAGAATATAGGCTGCCGCTTCTTCTGGGCTTCTCAAGTCCGGATGGGAAACGATTTCCATCAGTGCAATTCCCGTTCGGTTCAGGTCAACATAGGAAAAACTGGGATGAATATCATGCAAAGATTTGCCTGCATCCTGCTCTAGGTGAATGTGTTCTATTCGAACTCTTCTAACAACTCCCGGTTCAAGCTCGATAAACACTTCACCTTCACCTACCAAAGGATGATAGAGTTGGGAAATCTGATATCCCTGAGGAAGATCGGGATAGAAATAATTCTTGCGGTCAAATACGGAGTATGAATTTATTTCTGCCTTGAGACCCAATCCGGTTTTTATCGCCTGTTCAACACAAAACTCATTCAGAACCGGTAACATGCCTGGCATTGCTGCATCAACAAAATCCACATTGCTGTTGGGTGATGTACCAAAAGTAGTAGAAGAGGAAGAAAAAAGCTTGGCATTCGATACAACTTGTGCATGGACTTCCAATCCTATAACCATTTCCCAATTGTCTTTGGTACCTATTATGATCTTGGATTCTGGCTCTCTTAGTTTTGTTTCCATCGGAAAATAAAATCCCAAATTTTATGTTTAAATATTCACTTAATTATTTGCTACCAACGATCAGATTGGTACACGGATCATAAATGAATGAAATTACAACAACGCAAGGTACCTAAATTATCAGGCTACCATCCTTTTAGGTAAATTGTGTTTCATTTTCTTCCATTCAAGCAAGGCCTCCCCAAAGGCTTTGAATAACCCCAATGAAACCGGATCTATAGTGGCATTATATTCCGGGTGCCATTGAACGGCGAGTGAAAAGCCAATACTATCCTTGATTGAAATAGCTTCCGGGGTTCCATCTGAAGCATATCCTTCGATAATAACCCTTGGACCACATGTTTTGATTCCCTGTCCATGCAAGGAATTTACCTGTACTTTCCTGGATGACATTATCTTTTCGAAGATACTTCCCTCAAGAAATTCTACCGGATGGCGAAGGGCAAATTTCTCATCCACTGAACCTTCGGGAGGCATACGATGGTTCATGATCCCGGGCAAATCCCTGATCTCGGGGTGGAGGGTACCACCAAATGCCACATTAAATTCCTGGAAGCCCCTGCATACTCCCAGAATCGGTTGGCCTCTTTTTACACATTCCCGGATCAGGGGCAGGGCAACACGATCCCTGTTACGATCAAAATTACCATGTGCTGGAGTTGGTTCCTCACCGTATTCTTCTGGATGAATGTTGGGTTTACCTCCGGTAAACAGAAAACCATCACAAGTATCCATCAATTCTTCTATGGTGAAATGTGTAGGGTCGGAAGGGATTATGACAGGAATCGCATTGGCGACATGGGAAACAGCCTTGGTATTCATAGTTCCTGTTGAATGTACGGGGTAATCACCTTCAAGGTAATAGAAATTTCCTGTTATCCCCACTACTGGTCTGGTCATAATTTGGTTCCAACTTTCATTTCAAATTAATTCCGCATCTTGCGATTTAACTAATCCTAAATGTGTTTATCCATTCAATTATCAAGAAATACATGATTGTTAGGTATTATCAGATATTAGAATTCAGAAGAAAACAATCAATTTGGCCGAAAGTTTGTTACCAGTAATGGATTCACCTTTGGAGAAATATCTTGAATATCCTATCTCACCATTGAGGTTATTGTCCGACCCGGAGAGTTTGGTACCAAGGAAATAGTTGAATTCGGTTTTGGGTAATACTGTTGTGGACAGTATTTTATCTCCGCCAGCTGCAAATTTTGAATGGAATTCAATAGCTGGTTTTGTTCTATGTAATATGCCACCCCCAAGCACCGGTTGAATATCCAAGGTTTGGAAATTCCTGCTTTGACCAACAAATTCAAACCTTGGATTAATGACAAGGGATTTTGTTGAGGTTTTGTCTACAATTAGGGCAAAATCCTCACCACCGGTTTCGGTATATGATTTGCTTTTGACGCCAGAATAACCTACCCGAGCGTACCAGTTTAAAGTACCATTCCAAATTTTAAAGGAGTTGGAAATTTCTGCTGAAATACCAGCTGAATGAGTATCCAAGGTTCCTTTGGAATTTAAAGATTTATCAATGACCGTGAAGCTTCTGGATATCTCATGGGACCCCATTCCCAAATGGGCAAGCAATGATAGTTTGCCGTAATCCCCCTCTTGATAATACCCCAATCCCAGGGTTCCGGAATAACCATCAGATTTAGCAAAGTCAGAAATTTCATTGCGAGTATTATTGATTTGACCCACTAGTTGGATTTGTCCATCAGCCTTGTTTTCAAAAAGAGGTACTTTGAAAATGCCTTCAAGCAATTTGTCCTTATGTGCTCTTTGTTCAAAATTACCTGAATGGGAGCCGTTTTGTATTTTCGCAGTAAAGAATTTACATTCATTTGATGAGTACCGGTTGAATTCATCCGCTTGCCCAGTTGGTTTGTTTTCACAGTAATCAATGGGAAGGGCCAAACGCTCCATATTTCGAAATTCAGAACGCACGGTTGCTCCTGCGATTTCATTACCAAAGGAGTCCAAGGTTTTTTGCAATGCCGTTAGCTCTTCTTCAGAGAATAGGCTAAAGAACACATCATCTATATCATCACTTTGTGACCTTGAGTTGTTTAAGCCCCAAAAGACATTGGTTTGGTTTCTGTTGAGAAGTCCCAAATCAAAAGTTAGGTCCAAATACAAATTTTTACCATCGGCTGACTTGGTAATACGGTTTGAAAGAAGTGGTGAGGAGCGGGAGATGTATTGAAAATTACCAGTGATTAGGTCTGTTACCTCTAGGAATTTTAACTGCTTGATTTTCTGATTGGTAAAATCATCCCCCCGTTCAAAGTTAAATGAGGATATAACCGGTATCCCCAAGGAGTTTACAACCAGATTCCCATCCAGATTTGCACTTCCATCTATAGAAAGTAGATCTATTTTATCCTCGGACCAATCAACATCAATTTTCAGTTCACCTTTACTTGTCTGGATATAGGAACCGGTAAATTCTGTTGTTTTGATTTCATTTTTCCCTCCAACATCAACAGTGCCGAAATTGAAGAAACCTGACTTCATTTCAATAGTATCACAGTTTGTTGCTGAAATTGCTATCGAACCCTGTGAAATAGTTGTTCCATAGTTGTTGAACTGTGCACAACCCTCCATTAAGATGTTACCATTAACTAGCCCCATGTTTTCAACTA
>CAZHIL010000514.1:0-2851 GCA_964532985.1 uncultured Albidovulum sp.
CTTTCACGATTGGCAGCACAGGGAGTACTGGTTCAAAAGGACCGCCGGGGAATATTTGTTGCAGAATATTCCCTAGAAGAGCTGGGACAGATTTTTGAAGCCATGCATGAAATTGAAGCAGCTTGTGCCCGAATTGTGGCCCAGCGCCTCAACTTATTGGCCAGAAGTGAAATCGAAGCTGCACAAGCCGAGTGCCTGAAGACAGCTGAAGAGGGCGACCGGAAGGGGTATTTACTGGCCAACGAAGCTTTTCACCAAGCCATTTATAGAGCAACAGGAAATCCCTATATTGCAGCAATCGCAAGTGAATTCAGAAGACGAACCGGACCCTTCAGGGCAAAGAAATTCGAATCACATGAAGACCTGATTACCTCGGCACAGAGTCACCAGGTTTTACTGAATGATATCTTTTCTGAGGATTCCGCTACCGCATCCAAGGGCATGAGGTCCCATATGGCGGAAAGTTTCATTCAAGCCCTTAAGATGAATTGACTTTTCTTACTCTTCACAACATTATATACAAAATTTTAATTTTGCATACATCCAGCTTTTTCTGAAACAGGATTAGGAATGAGAATGGGAAAAAATGAAACTAAAATCTATCCAATTAATACCGGGTGGTTACATGGAGATCTAGGAACATATATTTTTTGGAAAGGTCCCGCCGGAAAGAAAAAATGGCAACCTGTTTACTGCCATTATGTTGACACTGGCGTTAACAAAATCCTGATTGACACCGGCTTGCCGGATCAGGAGAGAGCCTCAAAATATCATCACAACTGTGAGAAACGTGGCTGTTTGCAGGTTCACGAACACCTCGAACAAAAATTGGGCATTCATCCGGATGAAATCGATGCGATCGTATTTACGCATTTGCATTGGGACCATGTCCAGAACATGAAGGAATTCAAAAACGCTCGTTACATAGCTCCCAAAGCCGAGATTGAAATGGCTTTCAATCCACTTCCGCTCTATTACAGAACCTACGAATCAGGTGTATTGGATATTGAACCTGCCTATACAGGGTGCCCCTTTGAAGCTGTGGATGGTGAATGTGAGGTATTGCCGGGTATAACAATGTTCCCAACACCTGGTCATTCCGTGGGACACATGGCGGTTACGGTTGCAACTTCGGCGGGTGATATTGTTGTCTGTGGGGATGCCATTTTCGAAGAACGCAATCTATGTCCAAATCCTGAAGAAAAATGGCGTTATTGGGTTCCAGCACGATTTGTCAACAGTTATGAGGGCTGGAAGTCGGTCGAGGAAATCGACAAGCGAGCAGATTATGTTCTTCCTTGCCATGATCAAAAGGCCAACGCACGATCTGAGGTGTTTCCGTATGAAGGAATGCCAATTCGAAAGCGACGACAACCGATACCGGGATACCAGTTTTATTTTGGTGACATGCCAGGTAACACCGCCCAACAATCTACACCAGTAATGCCAATTGACGAGGTTGATGATTATATCAACAGTCTGGAAAAACCTGAAGATATGGTTGATTGACAAAAGTGACTCGCTGCATTGAGTCACTGGCTGAAGTCGTAAGTTCTTACGATGTAATTGTTCTGGACCAATGGGGTGTACTACATGACGGAACCAGGGCATATGATGGTACTATAGAGTCCTTAACTATCTTGGCTTCAAAGGGTCATCGATTGGCAGTATTGTCCAATTCAGGCAAAAGCTCTCAAGAAAACCTGAACCGAATTATCCGAATGGGGTTTCCCCCCGAATTGTTTGAAACGGTAATGACTTCTGGAGAAGCATTGTGGCAGGATATTAACCGTGGCAAGGTATCTCATAGGGATTTTTTCCCGATAGAGCGCCATTTGAGCGATGCCCTATATTGGGCAAAAGAACTCGATATAACCATAAATACTCAACTTAGTTTTGCACAAGCAATACTTCTAATGGGGCTGCCAGATGGTTCCATTCTTTCGGATTGGCAATCGATTTTACATGATGCCTTGCAAAAACAATTGCCAGTGTACTGTTCAAACCCAGATATGGCTTCGCCACGAGGTGAGGAAACTGTTATTTCACCGGGTGTGTTGTCATATTATTACCAGGAGCAAGGTGGGAAAGTTGTAAATTATGGCAAACCGTATCATCCTATTTTCCTATCCATGCAGAGTGCTTTGAATGTCAAACCGAACCGCTTGTTGATGGTCGGCGACAGCTTGGACCACGACATCAAGGGTGCTCATGACGCTGGCTGGGATAGTCTTTTTGTGATTGGGGGATTAAACAAGGAATATTTCGCAGGCGGTGATAACCAACAAGTTCTTTCAACCATGGCAAAGGAACAGAAACTTCCCATGCCAACTTATATGATTCAATCAATTAAATGACAAAAAAAGAAATGTTAACAGCTGAATTTCGTGCTTTATCGGTAAGATTGGGACAGGATCGATTACAGGTTCAGGGGCCGGGTGGAAATACATCTATTAAAGATGGGGAAGTAATGTGGATCAAGGCATCAGGTACCGAACTTGCCAATGCTTTAACACAGGACATTTTTGTCCCAGTTGATTGTAATGTCGTTAAATCCGAAGCCATGGGAAGTGATAAGGGAAACTGCATAGATGCTGTTCTGGAACCAGAATTGGGATTAAGGCCATCAATAGAGACAACGTTTCATGGTATTCTGGAGTATCCTGTTGTCATTCATACACATTCGGTCATGTCACTTGTTCATTCCATAAGTCCGAAAGGGAGATTGACTCTTGTCAACAAATTGCATGGCCTGCCCTTTGTACTTGTACCATATGTAAAACCCGGATTGCCACTAACTAAGGAAATTCTCAAGTGGGTCAAACCAGAAACCCAAATCATAATTTTGCAA
>CAZHIL010000515.1:0-5394 GCA_964532985.1 uncultured Albidovulum sp.
AGTGTGAAAAGGGAAAATTCATGAGAATCGATGCTCATCACCATCTTTGGGATTTGAATAAAGTCTACTATCCCTGGTTGATGGAATTTGGTAAGGAGAGGTTTTTTGGCAATCCCAAACCAATACAGAGAAACTATCTCATCGAAGAATTCGGATCAGATGCCAAGAACGAGGGATTTGAGGGATCAGTTCATATTCAGGTTGGTGCTGCTGATGGGTTGGAAGAAGCCAGATGGGTGCAGGAAGTTGCCGATAAAAATCCTGATTGGAATCTGGTTCAGGTGGCGTTTTGCGATCTGACTTCTTCCTCAAGGGAAAGCGTACTGAAAGAGTATTCTGACATGTCAACCGTTGTCGGCATCAGACAAATCGTTGGTAGATCGGAGGAGGAAGATCGGCTTTCAGGAACCAATAGCCTTCTGTTTGATAGTGAATTCCTCAGGGGGTTGGAAGCAATAACCAACTTGGGTTATTCATTTGACCTGCAACTTACCCCACCTCTAATGTCTGCTGCCGCCAGGGCATTTTCGAGAATACCCGAACTCAATGTAATCCTGTGTCATGCTGGTTCTCCCAAAGCCACCGATGGCGAGGGGTTCAAGTTATGGAAAGAAGGCATTTCCGAATTGGCTTCCCTTCCAAATTTGAGTTGCAAGATTTCCGGATTGCCCATGTTTTTCAGGGAAAATGATACAAGTGTCTACCAGCCAATTATTGATACAAGCCTTCAATCATTCGGTATCGATCGATGCATGTATGGCTCCAATTTCCCTGTTGACAGTTTGTACAAGGACTATGGAACACTGGTAAATGGTTATGAAGCCTGTATCCCCAAGGAATTGCATCCCCGAGTTTTCGGTCAGAATGCTTGGAATACTTATTTTTTGAGAATTAAATATTCAGGTTGATATACCCTTATTGCGGCAAAGATCACCCCTTTGCAGTCGTTGTTCTTTCAAGAATTACTGCTTGGTAATAATAATTACTGAATGGTAGTGCCATTGCTAACGGGGTAACAATTAGCATTGTCGAGGGAAAAGGGAAAGTATTCGGCAAATTTAATTCAGGACTGTATTTTTCATGCAACAGTCATGATTCCAGGCTGTGCATGTCAGGCTGGATATTTGCCGGAAGCATTCCCGATCCGGATCAATCTTCCCGTACCTTTCATCGATAGTTGTTTGCTGAATTTCAAAAGGGAAGAGGAAATCACATGACAGCTGGTCCAACCGCCCAGCCCGGAAGATCCTGCAATACCGACGGTTTCCTGCAGAAACCATGCTTCGCATACTGCCCTTTCCCTTCTGCCTGAAACAGCAATTGAATTGCTGGTGGATTTCAATCCACATCATCCGTATTTGCCTGTTGGCCTGTATCAGGAAAGGCGGACCTGAAGTGTTGCCAAAGCCTGGATGGATCATTCCCCAGGGCTTGATCAATCGGAATCAGGCCACTGATTCTCCTGATTGATTTGATCCTTGTTCCATCGGGAAGGGATATGGAAATTCACCATAGTCAAGGTCCTTTTGTCCTGAAAAGCCTGATCATTCCTCCACCCGAACAACCCTCGGTACTTATTATTATCGAGGATAAAGGAACAGGTAAAATGAGAAAATTCATGGTATTCGCTTCAGCCCTTGTACTCTCCGGCAGTATGGCCTTTGCCATGGACGAGGGTGCAATGGATGAGGAGATGATGATGGCAAAGGCTCCTTCCGTTGCAGTGGGAGGTTCGGGCAAGATCGGGATCAGGAACGTCGATGACAGCTCTAAACCTGATGACGAGCAATTCAAGTTGGTACGGGCCTACAAGGTGACATTCGATTCCACGGGAACGACTGATGGCGGCCTGATGTTCGGAGCCGGTATGTCCATTCGGGATGATACCGGAGAAGAGGACAAGCCCACTGTCAGGGGTTCCTATGTATTCGTTGGCGGAGCCGACGGTTCCTGGAAGCTGCAGTTCGGTGGCAATGACCCGGGCATTGACCTGGCCGGCGGCTTTGGTGTTGCCGATGACCACTTCGGTGGCGGGAATGATGCAACCATTTCCCTGTCCGGTTCCTTTGGGGATACAAGTTTCAGGATCACCACCGCTGATCCGGGAACGGAGGTTGTTGATATTCCTGCGCTAGTATCAACTACATCAGGAGGCGGCGACCCTATCTACACTCAAGCAAGTCTTGATGCTCACATAGCTGCCGTGGCCAAGAACAATGACCGGAATGACTGGTCGGTGGGTGTCAGCCATTCGATCAACACGATCAGTGTCGGGGTTGGCATGGATTCCGAGGACGGGCTTGCCATTGGCGTTGGTACCGAACTTTCCGGTGTAAGCACATTCGTCTACTGGTCCAAATCCGAGTTCAAGGATGTAGTAGTATTTTACAATGCAGATGATCCAACTTCAAACGATATTGCTTCACAGGAGAACACGGGTTTGGGTGTCAAGGCTTCGATGTCCGCAGGCGAAAGTGCTACATTCTCGGTCGGATACTCCACACTCAAGCTTGAGCAAAATGGAGTAGTAGCCGATAGTGGAACTGCGAAGACCAAGCTGATCGAGGTTGATTTCAGCTATGATCTGGGCGGTGGTGCCACCCTGACTGCCGGCATAGACAAAAAGGATGCTGAAAGCATATCACGAGGTACAGATAGTACTGGAGGGAGAGTCACTCCATCGGATACTACGACGCTTGAAGCGACAATTGCCTTTTCCTTCTAGTTCAAGGAAGAATAACGAATGCTAAGGAGCGGTTTTTACCGCTCCTTTGTATGTGGAAGGTATTTGCCCCGTAAAGGGTTTGTCTGCCTAAACATTTATTTCTCTAATTTATAGGATATTTATGCCATTGTTGAAACATCGAATTATTTTCCGGCAGGTTGATAAGGTTTTGGGCAAGGAAGCCCATCAGGAACTGATTGACTGTCTGACCGGAAGTCCATTGGCAGGTGATGGGATCCCGAAAACCGGTGGCGTGTGCAAACTTCTGATTGCGACCTCGGGGAGGGGCCGGCGTGGTGGTACCCGTGTGGTGTATTCCCATAGGGGAATTGGCATGCCGGTTTATTTGCTGATGATATATCCCAAGGTAGCCAGGAAGGACCTCACCCCCAGTGAACGCAGGTTTCTGAAAAGACTTGCAGATGTACTCGGGAAGAAGGGAAAGGAACGAAAATGACGGAATTTGGCGAGAAGTTGATCAGGGCCTTGGGGGAGGCCGTTGCCCATGCAGAAGGGAAGCGTAATATTCGCGGAAATTCCGGGCTGGGTTGTTTGACAGGTTGTGATGCGATTTCCTCTTAACTGTTGGAATTCTACAAACAATAATCCGAGAAAAACATGGAAAGATTAATTCAAACCTAAAAATTCTTTGGTAAATATCTAGCCTGACATAAGCAGTCTGGAATTACGCCTGTGCAAAATGGATACGATTTGAATCAATGCAAATTAACCCCTTCCCTTGTTTCCCGGAACTTCTATCTATTGACTCGGCAGTGATGACACTGCCATTCAAAAATTTAGGTTATCAAGCAGTATTTCATAGAAGAACAAAGATTACAAAGGGGGTAAAAAACATCCCTTGGTATGTAGGTAGTATTTACCACAATAAGGGTTTATCAACCTAAATATATAATTTCCTATTTTTTGGTGCGATAGCCCTACCCAACGACAATACTCGTTATTATAACTAGCAAACGCATTAATAGACTTCCCATGGAAGAATTCGAATTTCAAGTCAACTGACAGGAGACAACATCATGCCCTGGACCAAGAAATATCTCGACTACTCAACAACGAACCAAAGACTGCCTTGCAACATTCAAAATACGCTAAAAATGATCTCACAACTATGGGCTTGTCGATCTCTTGCTTTCCCTTCAACTTTGTTTCTTGCAGTTTGCATAGTTTTCTTTTCTTTCCCAATACCAACTCTTGCGGAGGAAAGTGCTCTGGACTTACGTGTTGGCGCTTGGAATTTGGAACATCTGGATGACTCGAACGACGAAGGTTGTGTTAGTCGTACGAATGATGACTATGCCGCCTTGGCTCAACGTATTGAAGACCTTGGCCTAGACGTCCTCGCATTTCAAGAGGTCGAGAACTTGGCGGCCGCCCGTCGGGTTTTCTCAGAAAAATGGAACATTGAAGTTTCCAATAGACCTGAGGTATCAGGTCCGCCCTGTAGGGAAAACCGCAATAACCGTTTGGGGCATTTAGCCACCGGTATCGCTGTGCGTGCTGGATTGGAGTATCTCCGCAATCCCGACTTGATGGACCTTGATGTTGACCACCCAAGCCGACGATGGGGCACAGACATCACCATAATCGTCGACAATGAAGAGCTTCGTGTACTCTCGGTGCATCTGAAGTCAGGTTGCTGGAGCAAGCGCGAAGACACCAATGAGTCAGCAAAGGCGGCATGTACTACTTTGCGAGAACAAATTATGGTTCTCAAAAAGTGGATAGCTGAACGACGTGAAGACGGACAGTCCTACGTCATTGTAGGAGATTTCAATCGGCGATTCACAGCCCCCGATGATTGGGCTTGGGAACTTCTAACGGAGAAAGTGCCTACACTTGCGCTTGCGTCAAATATGAAATTGTCAATCTGTAATCCAAAATACCCTCTCTTTATCGACCATATTATCTTTGATTCCGATACCAAAGTAACCATGGTTCCAGAATCCTTCAAAGAAGTCGGGCGCGTTGGAAAACATCCTGACCACTGTGCGATATCGGCTCGCTTTTCGTCTAACTGATGCGCTTATCCCTCTTCATGTCTCCAGGTCTCTTTAGCCCATAAGGGTGCTCGGGTCCAATCAACGGGTCAATTCATACAAAAAACATATGAGGCACCGAAAACGGCCAGTGTTATATAATTTTTCCCTTTACTGGAGATCCTGAGATCCCGGAACTATTACATTTGAAATCTTACGTGGGTATTCATATCAATAATTCTCCTTCTAGGGATAGTTCAGGCTTAAATGATTTACTTTGATTTATACTTTTCAAAAAAGTCATGATAAACCTGCCATTTTCTACTCCCAAACAGGTTCATGAACAATGGATTCATAAATAAAGACAAACAATATCATCCAACAATTTCAAATGCGATAGCTCTAGGGCGTTAGAAACTTTAATTGAAAAAATTAACATATCCTGTATTAAGTATATTTCGCTTATTGATTAATGTTTGTTAACATCAAACATAAAATTTGGACTTCTATTTGTTTCTAGTAATGAATTCAAAAGGAAATGGCTGAGGATATTTCCCCAGTACTTTCCGTTAAGGACCTCAAGGTTGTCTTTTCGACCAGAAAAGGTGAGGTTCATGCTGTCAATAAGGTCAATTTTGACCTTAACTCAGGTGAACTCCTTGGAGTTGTCGG
>CAZHIL010000516.1:0-4687 GCA_964532985.1 uncultured Albidovulum sp.
TCTCATTCCTTGAATTGGGGACGGTTACTCCTTTTCCTCAGGCGGGTAATGATAAACCCCGGCTCTTCAGAATTGCTTCCTCCCATGAACTTATCAACAGGATGGGATTAAACAATCATGGTGCAGAGGCCATTGGTAGAAAGTTAAAACAATGGTCGGGCAATGGAATAATCGGTTTGAGTGTAGGTTATAACAATAATTCAAATGATCCAATTCAGGATTTTCTAAATGTCATTGCTGAATGTGGCCTTCATGCCGATTACCTTGCCTTGAATATTTCCTGCCCAAATATCAACATGGATTTGGATTTGAGTACACAGGAAAACCTTTCAACACTTTTGCAAAAAATCTCATGGAAACAAAAAGAATTGGGATTCGACAAACCTGTGTATTTGAAATTGTCACCTGATTATGACCCAACCCAATTGAACGAAATCATCTCGGTTTCTCTCGATGGAGGTGTAAATGGATTCATAGCAACCAATTCGACCATATCCAGACCTGAATCAAACAATCCAATTTATCAGGAAAGGGGCGGCTTGACCGGGCCCTATCTTTTTGAAATCTCAACCAAAACCCTGGCTCGGGTTTATGCACAAACGAAGGGGAGTGTTCCTATAATTGGGGTTGGAGGAATTTCTACAGCCGAGGATGCCTATACAAAAATCAAGGCTGGAGCTTCTGCCCTGCAACTATATACCGCTATCTGTTATCAGGGAACAGGCTTAATCAAAAAGATTTGCAATGGCTTAAGTCTCTTACTCCAAAAAGACGGTTATTCGAATATTACCGAAGCAGTGGGTATCGAGCATAAGAATTGGCTTACCTGAACTACTAACTGCCCATCCTCTCCAGACTTGGATATTTGAGTCCAAGGGTGAGTGCGCGCAAAATAAACAGGATATAGAGGGAAAGCCATAAACCGGCATTTTCCATTGTTGGCATGGTAATGACCAGCGCTATTACGTAAAAGAAAAACGAAATCATCATGCCATTTCTCATTTCCTTGGTTTTGGTAGCTCCAATGAAAATACCATCCAAAAACCAGGAAGGTCCGCCAATAATCGGTACCAACACAACCCACCACAAATAATTCATGGCTTCAATCCGAACCATTGGTTCGGTTGTCATGATGGTAATGATCATTGGTCCGGTCAAAGCAAACACAAGAGAAACGATGACGGCGGTAATCATACCCCATGCACTGGTAAGTATGGATGATTTTCGTACGGCCGGCCTGTTTTCGGCACCTATCGATTGTCCCACCAGAGTTTCGGATGAAAACGCAAAACCGTCCAAAGCATAAGCGGTGAAAAACAGGAATTGCAAAAGTATCTGGTTGGCAGCGAGGGTAATATCACCAAAGTCCGAGGAGAGAAATAAAAAGGAGACAAGAGACAATCCCAGAAATAAAGACCTGATGAGGATATCAGAATTGACGGAAACCATTCTGTTGAATTTTGCACGATCAAAAATCCTGTGGATTTCTGCCCAGAACTTTATCCACAAGGCTTCTCTACAGAGGTAGAGGCCCAAAAACAAGGCAAACCACTCGGCAATCAAGGTGGCATAGGCAACCCCCTCAACGCCATAATCCAAACCTAATACAAACAGTATGTCAAGTATGACATTCAAGCCATTCATGGCTAATTGCAGTATCAGGACGGACTGTGTTCTTTCCTGTGCTATCAACCAGCCAGTAATGCCATAGGTGGCAATTGCCGCGGGTGCCGAAAAAATTCTTATTGATACATATTCTTCGGTTAACCTTTCAACTTCGGGTGAAGCCGGCACTATTTTCATTACCAGATAAAACAACTGAAAATGGAGGATCAGAACCAATACCCCCAATACAAATCCAATCATCAATGACCTGAAGATGATCATTGACAATTCGTAATCATCCCCTTTTCCCTTTTCCTGACTGGCAAGTCCGGATGTACCCATCCGCAGAAATCCAAATAAGCCGTAAATTGTTGTAATTATTATTGAGCCGAGACCCACTGCACCAATTGGTGCCGCTTCACCTAATTGACCAATAACCCCTGTATCAACAGCACCAAGGATGGGAACAGTTGCATTTGAGAGCAATATGGGAATGGCGATTTTGAGAATTCGCCGATGAGTAATCTCATATGCTGTAAAATTTACCATGATCTAAATTAGGAGAAAATGACCGGTACCTTGAGCAAACATTCTGCTTCTATCATCCTGCCAAGCCTCTACCTGGACTGAAGCATATCTTCTTCCCATCCGGTATACCGTAGCCCTTGCATATGAATCCACGGGTTTACCACTACGAAGATAATCCACATAAAAGGATATTGTTTTTGGTAATTCCAAATCCTGTTCACCGAGGGTTGTGGATTTGGTTTCGCATAATGGATCCGCTGACAAAATCTTCAGACACAAAGTAACCTTAGCTGTAATCTCCAGAAGCGAAGCTGTTGCTCCACCGTGTATGGCTGGTAGATCGGGATTGCCTATAATTTGCTCGCTGAAAGGCAACACAACCGTTAGCTCATCATTTACTAAATCCAGCCTTATATCCAATAACTTCAAGTATGGAATACCTTCAAGCACTTGTTTATGGAGGATTTGTTTCTTGGAATTTACTGTACCTGACTTGCTCATAACTCAATTCAGCGTATAAGTTGCAAGCGCTGTTGCAACAGGTCTTTTTCTGTCTTCATCAAAGGCCATGACCCTTACAAACGCTACGGTTCTGGTTACATTGTAACATTCGGCCTCAGCTGTAATCTGCTGTCCAGTATTGGCTGGTCTCATATAGTCAACTTTAAGGTTCAAAGTCGCCATTGAGGTGTTGACCCCCGGATGAGTCAATACAGCCAACCCACCACATGTATCCATTAATGCCGTTACCACCCCGCCATCAATTACACCGATCGAAGGATTGCCAATTATCTGCAAATCATATGGGGTCGTCATTACCGCCCTGCTCTCTCCAATTTCTTCTACCCTCATATTGAGGGCCTTGGAAAATGGAAGCCTTTGTATGAATTCATTGGCTTCAGCTAGATTTGATGGACTTTGAAACATTCTGCAAATGTAAGTCAATTTTTTATTTTTATTAGTGATTACTTGATTAATAGGAATTGGTGCTTTAAATTGGTAGTTGATAATGATTCTCAATTACAAGTACGATGAATTTCACTAGACAAACACTTTATACCAACCAGATTTCACTGGGCAGGTCCATCAGAAACATTTTCCCGAGAGGATCAAGGCGACCTGTTGTTGCCCTTTTGTTGATTTGCCTTGCCCTTTGGCCTGGTCAGCTTGGGCAGTTGACAAGAGAAATGATCATTGATGCCTATACCCAGGTAAGTGTATTTGTAGCAGCAACCTTGTTGTTGGTATATGGCGCCGAACGCCTTCTGGGATTCAATATTGGAGAAGTCTTGAAGAGCTCCAAAACCCTTGAAATCCCACTTGCTGCCCTTCTGGGTGCTATACCTGGGTGTGGTGGCGCAGTTGTAGTTGTGGCGGCCTATTCTTCTGGCCATGCAAGTTTTGGTGCAGTTGTTGCTACTTTGATTGCAACCATGGGGGATGCCGCTTTTCTGTTGATAGCTACCCGTCCTGACGCAGCAGCGGTTGTGCTTCCCTTGTCATTTCTGGTTGCAGTCATTTTTGGCTGGATTGTTGATAAATGGGGACCATCATTCCAAAGAAGTACAAGCGAAATAAAGTCTGATCTGATACCCAGAATTGGCAAAACCAAATGGACTCATGTCATTTATTTGGTCTGTATGATACCAGGCTTGATATTGGGTGTTTGCCAACTTTTCCAGATTGATCTTTTGCAAACCTTTGGGATGTTGCCTCTACTAGTATCACTTTTCGGTACATTTATCGGACTTTATATCTGGACGTTTTCCCCTGTAAAAGCGATGTCCAATCCAAAGGACACTCCAATTACCAGAATGTCCATTGAAACAAGTTTCATATCGGTTTGGGTAATTGGGGCCTATCTTCTTTACGAATACATGGTTGCTTTCACTCCTTTGGACTTGAATGAAGTCTTCCAGATTGTTGCCCCTCTGCTTCCATTGGCCGGTGTATTGATAGGATTTATTCCTGGTTGTGGACCACAAGTCCTTGTGACCGCCCTGTATATCAATGGCCTCATTCCCTTCGCAGCCCTGATGGGAAATGCTATTTCAAATGATGGGGATGCTTTGTTTCCTGCTATTGCCGTAAATCCCAAGGTCGCTTTTTGGGCAACCATCATTTCAGCAATACCAGCCCTGCTTGTTGCTTATGGATTCTTCTTCCTTTTCCCCGATTTTTTGAATTGAATCTGCTAGCAAAGCAAGACTGAGTTCATGACTTCAACAAAACCAACCATTCAAAAATTTTTTGACCCGACCAAGTAAATTGATTGGCATGAATGAATCCTACTTGTAGGTTTTTTTTGGTGCAAAATCCTGTTTGAATTATTGTAATTCACCAATGAAAAATTAGTTTTTTTCTAACGTAATTGGCACTTCGTCAAACCAAGGATTTTAGCATGGAAAATAGTGACAAACCTCTAGAATTATATTGTTTTGGAGAGAGTGGTAATTCCTACAAGGCAGCATTGACCATGGAACTTGCGGAAGTGGTTTGGAAACCTGTTTTTGTTGATTTTTTCAATGGTGAAACCAGAACACCAGAATATAGG
>CAZHIL010000517.1:0-2659 GCA_964532985.1 uncultured Albidovulum sp.
ACCAAACCAAGGCTGGTCATTCCAATGCACTTCAGAACCCTGTGCTACAAACCAAAGAACATGTATTTCATTACCGAGTGTCTGAAGTATTTCCCTGAGGATATGGTTGATTTCGCCAGTAGTTCTACTGTCGAATTAAACAAGAAAGATTTACCGAAAAAAACCCGTATGCTTGTTTTGGCTTATGTCTGAGTAAACCATACTCATCCCCAAAGTAAAAAAGATTTCTTACCCACCAAGCAGCAAGTTTGGTAGATACAGAACGATTCCCGGCAAAAGTACAAGCCCTGTAATGGTCAGTGCATCGGCGACGAAAAAGGGTGCAACACCCTTGAAGACATCCTGGACCGAGAGTTCCGGACGTACACCGGCTACAACAAAACAGTTAAGTCCAATCGGTGGAGTGATTAGGCAAAGTTCGGCCATTTTCACGACAATGATGCCAAACCAGATTCCACAACCAATGGCAGTCATGCCAAAGGCACTATCGGCAGCAGTTACATCAACACCACCATTCAGGGCTATGACAGCTGGAAAGACCACCGGGAGAGTCAGAATAAGCATCCCAATTGCATCCATGAACATGCCAAGTACGGCATAGGCCAAAAGGATTAGGACAAGGGTGAGCAATGGGCTTTGGTCCAGAGAGGTAATCCAATCCGAAAAAACACCAGGGAGGTCGGCAAATCCCAGAAAACGAACGAAGATCAATACACCCCAGATAATGGTGAAGATCATGACAGAAAGTTTGGCCGTTTCCATTAGTGCACTTTTGAGCTGAGGCCACCGCATTCCTCGGTAGACGGCCATAATGAACACAACAAAGGCTCCGAGGGCACCACCTTCGGTCGGTGTTCCCCAGGCATCGCCCCCAAAAGGATTGTAAATGAACAAAATGATGATCGAAATAACGAAAAAAATCGGAAATACCGGGGGAAGTGAACGGAACCTTTCACCCCAGGTAAATCCGCTTACCGGCGGCCCAAAGTTTTTTACACTAATAGCCATACCAACGATCAGGACTCCATAAACCACTGCAGAAAAAGCCCCCGGAAGAAATCCTGCCAACAACAATGCACCGACATCTTGTTCCACGATGATGGCATAAATGACAAGTATTGCCGAAGGTGGAATTAGAGAGGCGAGTGTTCCGGCAGCTGCTACCACCCCTGCTGCAAAGCGTTTGTCGTATCCAATGGCGGTCATTTCCGGAATGGCAATACGGGCAAAGACTGCCGAAGTGGCAACGGATGCACCGGATACCGCTGCAAATCCAGCCGTGGCGAAAACTGTGGAAACCGCCAATCCACCTGGAACCCAGCCAACCCATCTTTTGGCAGCTTCAAAAAGAGCCTTGGTCAATCCGGCATAGTAGGCAAGATAACCAATCAGTATGAAAGTGGGAATGAGTGAGAGGGCCTGGGTTGAAATCTTGGAGTGGGGAACTTGTCCTGCCGTCTTAACTGCTACGGTCAAGGCCCAGACAAATTGGTCAGGATCATAGGCACGCTTGTCCCAGAATATCCAGATCAGACCCAACATCCCGGCAATGGCTGCTGCAAATGCAACCCTCACGCCGAGGATTACCAGCAAAAGTAGAAAACCCGAGACTATGAGGCCAATTTCGATGGAGTCCATCGCAGCCTTCTCCCCTAGACCGATGTTCCGTTTTCATGTTCCAACCCGGAAACGGCTTCAGCTTCCTGCTTGGCGATCTTTGAAGCATCTTCAATTAAGGGTACGGCAACGGGTTGAAGAGTACCTGAGATAATTGCCCGGGCATAACCCCATACCTGTAGGATCAAACGTAGAAACAATACGGAAAAGGCCATTGGAACAAGCAATTTGGCTGGCCAGAGCGGCAATCGGATATCAAGGCTTGAGTCACGACTCCAATAAGGTGCCGACCAGTCGAATGATCGCTCAAAATGTGCCCAGCTCCCCCACACCAACAGTAAAATCAGAATCATTATCAATAGGGTACCGATGAATTCGGCAATCCACAGCGAGCGACCTTTCAGCAAACCGATGAGGATATCCATGCGGATGTGTCCACCGAGTCGCTGGCAATATGAGATACCTATGAATGCTATCAGTGGCATGGCCTGTTCAATCCAGTCAACATATCCTGGAATGGGATGATTGAAGAAATTCCGTCCTCCCACACTGGTGACCGCGAGCAGCATTAACGAAAATACTGCAAATCCTCCCAAAAGGGCCAAAAAGGATTCGATCTGCAACAGACGACGGTCAATTCTGCTAAGTAATGATCCGTCTGTCAGAACTGAGGATGAGCCAGCCACTTAACCATTACCCATTAGTTCCCCGCCGGTAAAATATTACCGCCGGAGAATCATTGTTTAATCAGTTTCCGGCGATCATGCCCGCAACTAGGTCATAAAGTTCCTGTGCCGGCAAACCACGAGCGGTGTTTTCTTCAATCCATGCTTGGGCAGCAGGTGTTGCGACAGCTTCACGAAAGGCGGAGAGCTCTTCATCGGAATAGGTAATGCGCTCAATACCCTTTTCGTCAAGCAGTGGTCCCCATTGTACCATGGTCTTTTCGTTGTAATTGGTGATGTAGTGGACTATTGCTTCATCAACTGATCCGAGGAGAGCGTCCCGTTCGGCATCACTAAGTGAATTCAAGGCATCGGTA
>CAZHIL010000518.1:0-6551 GCA_964532985.1 uncultured Albidovulum sp.
TTCATGATTACCTGCTTTGGCAGCAGGGTTACCGAACAGATTCTGTTGGATAACGGGCGTTTGGGAGGGTGTTGGTTTTCAGTCAACAACAAGAGTTACGATCTTGCCTGTACCGAGGAACATGCAGGAGGCTGGGGACGGTTTCACCATGTTACCTATGTTACCGATCAGCGTGATGAAATTATCAGGGCAGCAGATATTTTTCTGGATAATGGTGTTCACATTGAAACCGGTCCACACAAGCATGCGATACAGGGAACCTTTTTCCTTTATGTCATGGAACCTGCAGGAAACAGGGTGGAGATTGCCAACCAGGGATCAAGATTGATCCTGCAACCCGATTGGGAAACCATAGTCTGGACTGAAGCAGAAAGAAAGAAGGGTCAGGCCTGGGGTTTGAAGACAGTCGAATCCTTTCATACCTATGGTACTCCTCCGGTAAATCGAGAGTGAAATTACAGTACCTGCTGAAATCCGTCTTACCATCACAAGAAAATCCCCTTGGCAGGATGGAATCGACCATCAATTACATCCTGCAGTTTTATCGGTTTGCCACCGGTTTGTTCCACTGAGGCATTGATATATCTCACATCAGGTTCATTCCCGACCCTGACCAGTTTCTCATGTATATGTCCATGAATGACACCATCAGCCCAATGTGGTATGGAATCAGGATGGATCGGTATATGGGTGAGGAAAAATTTGCCCACTTTCAGTGATCCCTTGATGTCATCAAAATAGGGTATAAGATCTTTTGCTTTCCAGCGGTCGTGATTACCGCTGATTAAAACCTTCCTTCCGGGCAATGTTTCAAGGACTTCCAGTGATTTTCGTCCCATGGTAACATCACCAAGGTGATAAACCTTGTCTTCGGGTTTTATCAGAGTTCTCCACCAATGGATCATTAATTCATCCCCTCTTTCGGCATTATCCGCATACCAGGGATCGGTAAATCTCCTTATGGGATTACCATCCTGATCAATAAATCTGTAAATGTTTTGGTGACCAAAATGGGTATCTGAAATCAACCATGTTTTGACCATGTTTTTTCCTTTGAGTTTAGTCCTAAGTATGAACTGTTATTTATTTGGTTTACATAACCATTGATCTATGGAGCGAATCGTGTGAATCACGATACGATGATTAAAGGGGATTTACCCATGCCCCCAAGTTCGGGTAGTTTTATCATTGCACTAGATTAACCGATACCTATTCAGTTGAGTAATCCCCAATGTTTAGGATAATATCAAGCAGACTGACACTGGTAGTCGTAATTCTTGTATAGTGATTTAAATCAGTTTTGGCTGTACTGATCAATATCCAATGGGGTTACGTGCCAAAAAGGTATGTTAACCAAGAAGAAATTGAAATAAAATCAAAATGGTGCGCTGAGGAAGATTCGAACTCCCGACCTCATGATTCGTAGTCACGCGCTCTATCCTGCTGAGCTATCAGCGCTCCGATTCAAGATAATACAGAGTAAATGAACTTCAAGAAGTCTTAGTTAAGTACTGGCAAATTTGCTCATTGACCCAGTCAGGGTGTTTTCAATAGACAACCAACTTCGGGTTGAATTGTTCGAAGAGATAAACATCGAGAATTTCTTGGTAGTTCAAACCGAGTAAAATCTAATTTCAGATATTGTTTGTTACACAAAAATTATTTTTTAAAGCGTACCTCAATTTTCAAAGTTCAAAAATCTATATAAATCATAACTTACCCAATTTATTTGATAGTCAAGGTTAGTGATAATGGATTCTGAAAAGCTGAGTATATTTCGAAGTCGAAATGGGTTTATTTCCGCATTGGACCAGTCGGGTGGCTCGACGCCCAAGGCCTTACAAGCCTATGGTATAAATGAAGATCAATACTCAGGCGAGGCGGAAATGTACGACCTGATCCATGAAATGAGACTTCGAATCATTACCTCCGATTGTTTCTCAAGTGACAGGATTCTTGGAACCATTCTGTATGAGGATACGGTAAACAGGAAGATCGGGGTTGAAAAGGTACCGAGTTACCTCTGGAACAAAAAGAAAATACTTGCCATTCAGAAGATCGATGTTGGATTGGAAGAAATCGATAACGGCATTCAATTAATGAAACCCATTCCAAATATCGAAGAGAGTTTAACACAAGCTGTGGCAAACGGCGTTTTTGGCACCAAGATGCGTTCGGTTATCTGGGAAGCAACCCCAGGTGGTATAAATGAAATCGTTGCACAGCAGTTTGAAATTGCCAAGATCATAATGGGATTCGGACTTGTTCCGATTGTGGAGCCGGAGGTTTCAATTGGTATTCCTGATAAAGTCCACAGTGAGGAAATCCTATTGGCCGAAGTGATGGAAAATCTGGATTCGCTTGACGATAACCAGAATGTGGCTCTCAAGTTGACCATACCTAGTCATGACAACTTTTATTCAGGCTTGGTTGAGCATCCAAGAGTAGTGAGAGTTACTGCATTGTCAGGTGGATACACCCATGAGGAGGCTTGTGGTAAACTTACCCGAAATCCAGGCATGATCGCAAGTTTCTCACGTGCACTGACCGAAAAGCTGAAGGTAGATCAGACGGCATCAGAGTTTTCAGATGCCCTGAATGGCTCAATAGAAAGTATTTTTCAGGCCTCGAATACCTGATTAAATTTTGGGGGCATTGTTCAAAAAGGCAATCTGGTGAAACTCCGATTGCTTGGGATCTCGCTGGTATCTTTGACTGACAGGGCATATTCTTCTAACATTGCACCCCAAGGTCAGGCAATCATGTCCTTCTTCTGAACCGATATATGTTCGGCAACCGTCTGCGTCATAGTGATCGGGAGTTAAGACACCCACCGGACAGGCTGAAATACAGGGTTTATCGCTACAGGTAACGCAGGGGCATTGTTCAGGTGTTTTTGGCAAGGTTATATGGTCCTTGTAAGCCAAGGCACCTCGATAGGAAACCAGAAGGCCGGCCGTATCATGAACCAGAAATTGAACTGGGGACTGCCAGCTGCGGCCCGTTTTCAGAGCCCAGGTCAAAAAGGGATGATAGGGAGGACCCCCAAAGGGATAATAGGGCTTCCCGCTGGTATTTTCACCAATCAGGTCAATCGCTCTTTTGGACCATTGATCCATGGGGTTTGGCGAGCCATTCCTGAATTCGTCCTGTGATGTTATGAATTGCCAAAATCCAGGCTCTTTTGGACCAAGCATAATCAGAGTCTTGGTACCTGCCGGAACCTTGTCGTTCTCTTCAGGGTGAAAACCGCCATAAATGTCCAGTTGATACTGGCCTGCTATGTCTAGGATTTGACTATAGCTCATCGGAAGCTTGTAAAAAAGAGTTGGTTATTGTGGTGAATGAGATATCAGGGTTCCAATTCCATGAGGAGTAAAGAGTTCAAGCAATACTGAATTAGGTGTTTTGCCATTTAATATGACAACCGCCCTGACGCCGTCCCTGACCGCATTCAAGGCTGTTTCGGTTTTTGGAATCATTCCTCCCTGGATAATGCCTGATTGTATGTGTAACTCTACTTCCTTGGGGGTAAGCCTGGAGATCAGAGTGTCTTTTTTGTCAAGCACACCGTCAACATCCGTCAGCAACAATAACCTGTCGGCATTGAGTGCTGAGGCAATGGCTCCTGCTGCGGTATCACCATTGACATTCAGTGTTGTACCATCCTCACTAACTCCAATTGGAGCAATGACCGGAATCAATCCGTTTTTGAAAAGGTCCTGCAAGACAGTTGCGTTGACCTCCTTGGGAATACCTACCAAGCCGAGTTCCGGTTCTGCCATTTCACAAATCATGATATTGGCATCTTTACCGGAAATCCCAATGGCCTGACCCCCTTCCGTGTTTATGGCTTGAACTATTTGCTTGTTAACGTGTCCCGAAAGTACCATCTCGGCAATTTCCACGATTTCGGGGCTGGAAACCCTTTTGCCCTTGATGAAGCTGGATTCTATACCCAGACGATCCAGGGTAAGGTTTATTTTTTGACCACCACCATGAACAACTACGGCATTGATCCCGATTTGTCTCATCAAGACAATATCCTTGGCAAAACTGGTCAGGGATTCACCAATGGCATTCCCGCCAATTTTTACAACGACAACGGAATTGTCATAGCGTTGCATGTAGGGCAAGGCCTCTGAGAGGGTTTTTGCTGTTGTCAACCAATGCCTCGTAGTAACCATTTCAATTTTCCCGACAATCCAATAAGTTTCCAGCTACATCCTTATTGATATACAAATGCTGGTATAAAAACCAAAATACTGGTCTTTGCAGCAAATTACACCAATTCGGCAATAGCAGTTTGCAAATTGCTGATACCAGATTTAGTTTTTGAACTTGTAAATATAACCTCTGGCAATCCGACAGGATAACTTGATATGGCTTTACCTGCCATGTCAAGGAGTTTGGATTTTTGTTCCTGCTTGACCTTGTCGAGCTTGGTATAGATCATCTGAAAGGATACAGCATTGTCGTTAAGCAATTGCAGAAATTCATGATCGATCTGTTTTGGACCGATCCTTGCATCCACCAGCACAAATACCCTGCGCAATGAGGCACGGCCTCGAAGATAGACTGACAAGAGCTTTTGCCTTCTTTCCTTGATCGATTTCGGCATTTTGGCAAAACCATAACCGGGCAGGTCTACAATATAGTGACTCACGCCAATGCAAAAATAATTTATCTCCTGTGTTCTTCCAGGTGTATTCGAGGTTCGTGCCAGATTCTTCCGGCGGGTCAGAGAATTGATCAAGGAAGACTTGCCAACGTTGGAGCGACCACAAAAACAGACCTCAACCCTGTCCGGTTCCGGCAGATCCGAAGCATGTACCACTCCCTTTAGAAAGGTTATTTCCTGAGAAAACAGTTTTCTGCCAGCAGCGTTTTGTTCAAAGGAAAGTTCCGGTGGACTTGTGATGCTTAATTCAAAGGGCTTATCCATTTATCAAATTCCGCCATTTTCCCAAAGCCTGATGGATCTCAGGTTGATATGTCAAATTTGCAAACCAGGTTTACTTCTTCTTTTTGCTTGTCCTGGCTGATCCCTTGGTTTTGGGGGGTGGAGGTTCATCCTTTTTCTTGGGGGTCCCGACAATGGGTAAATTGGTTTTGGCAAAACCACTCCTGATATTCCCGAGTATATCCGGTTTTACCCCCTGACTTCTCATGATTATGTATTGCTGGGCAAAGGTTATCAGGTTGTTGGCAATCCAATAGATGATTAATCCGCTGGCGAATTGGCCCAGCATGAACATGAAAACCCACGGCAACCAGGCAAAAACCATGGCTTGGGTTGGATCAGTTGGAGCAGGATTGAGTTTTTGTTGCAACCACATGGAGATACCAAGCATGATCGGCAGGACACCAAGGGAAATCAGTGCCAGCAGACTACCGGTTTCCGGTGCTGACCAAGGCAAGGCACCAAACAGATTCAGAATGGATGTCGGATCAGGTGCCGATAAATCCCTTACCCAAAGAATAAAGGGGGCATGCCTCATTTCGATGGTAACGAAGATAACCTTGTAGAGGGAAAAGAAAATTGGAATCTGGGGCAGAATCGGTAAGCAACCGGCAGCAGGATTGATTTTCCTTTCTCGGTACATGGCCATCATTTCCTGTTGCATTCTCTTGCGGTCATCCCCAACCCTTTCTTTGATCTTTTCCATCTCGGGTTGTAGTTCCTTCATGCGGGCCATGGATACGTAAGACTTGTAGGCAAGGGGAAATAGAAGGGCCTTGATGATCAGGGTCAGACATAGGATGGACCATCCCATATTCCCGACCTTGCCATTAATCCAGTACAAGAGTTGGAAGATCGGTTTGGTCAGAAAGAAGAACCATCCCCAGTCAATCGAGTCCTCAAAGCGGTCGATGCCATAATTGTCCTGATAATTCTTGATGGGGGTCCATTGCTTGGCCCCTGCAAACAGATAGGTAACCGTTTCAACTGTCGACTTGGGATAAACCTCAACCGCATGATATCTGGATTCTGCCTGGTAGATATCCGACCTGTCCGAATATTTGGCAACTGAAGTAAAGGGGGTACCCGATTGGGGTGCCAGGGTTGTCATCCAGTATTTATCGGTAAATCCAACCCAACCATTCGACTGCACGGTTTGTTTTTCCAGATTGGCACGTTCAACCGTATCATAATCCAGGTCCGGGACATTGTCATAATCAATTTCTTGTAACTCCCCGTCCGTCATTCGTACCACCCCTTCGTGGAGAATGAAGAAATTCTGCAGGTTCTGCGGTTCACCATGGCGTGCAATGATTCCATAAGGAGCCATGCGTAATGTGGAATCTCCATTGTTGGTAACACTTTGGGTTACAGTGAAGAGATAATCCTCATCCACTTCAATGACCCTGCGGAAGGTCACCCCTTTGTCATTGGTCCAGACCAATACCAAGGGAGTTTCAGGTGTTATGTCCCGGCCACTTTCAATCGTCCATGGTGTTGAACTGCCAGGAACATCAGTAAATTCAAGATTGCCTGCGGGCGACCATCCAAAGAGTACATAGTAGGCACTATTGACCCCTGCCGGTGA
>CAZHIL010000519.1:0-2084 GCA_964532985.1 uncultured Albidovulum sp.
CATGGCAGGCGCTGATTGATGATCCAAACCGCCTGACATCAATCATGCATCGTAAGTGGGCTGTGGCACCACAACCCGAAAATCAATGATAGGTTATTTTGAAGTTGAATTGGTATAATCTCCAATATGGTCCTTATTGATATTCCCAAGAGAAAGCAGGATGGCTCTTAAATAGAGTCCACTCAAATGGGCATAGGCCTTTTGGATTAGAAAAGGATCACTCGCAACCCTCCAATATTTTCCTCCGCATTTTTTCTGACCCGACGGATGGACAATTACATTCCTGATTTCTTGAAACCATATACCTTTCGTCTCGTTTTCAGACTTGCAAGTTGCCATTTCCAAAATACCATCTTTCCAATCCTGGTCTGCATAAAGCCCAACCAGCTTATCAACCATGGTATTCTTTTCTCCCTGGAGATCAAGGAAGGTTGCTATTTCTGAAAACAATGAAACATAGCGGGACGTATCAACCATTTTGTCCTTGCTTTGCATTGCCATTCGAATACCATGAAGTACCGGTTTGTATCTGTCATCATTGGAGATTCGAAACCATTCCTGGATTGTATTTTCGATTTTACTTAAATTCAATTCGGTTGCATCTTGTCCAAAGCTATTGATGTTTATGGGAAGATTTTGTTGGATGGGAGCCTTGCGGCCTGAATCTTGTTGGCCGTAATCGGAATAAAGTGCTGGAAATCTTCGAATTCGCATGTCTTCTTCGGCAATTTCGACAGGGAAATTGACCGAAATCTTTTTGATGAAAATTCGTTGATCGGTAATGAACTGCCAAAATTGCCTCCATACAAATTCCACTTTTTCAAATGCATCAAATCCCTTGTTTTTCATGTTGAAAGAAACTAAGAGGTGATTTTCCTTGCGTTTGAAAAAGGAAAACTTCCCGTCTTCGATGATTGGTTTGGCAAACTCCTTCAATTTTTCCAACTTAGCTTTATCTCTTGACAAGAGAATGGAATCAATTTCGTCCACGTTACCCATCAACTCTCCATATGAATCCAGATCCATTTTAAGAGTTATATCTGAAGAAAGGGTTATGGGATTGCTTTCAGCAAGCTTGAGGGAATCATTTACAGGTCGGCCTGTCCCCAGAAATATGTTATTGAAAAAATCATCGTAGGCAATCAAAATTTCATTGAATTCAATATTTTCCATCAAGTGGCCTGCAATCAATAATTTTGCACCGCCCTTCAATTCAACAACCGTAGGTCCTCCAATGGTGGTGTTTGTTGGATTTAGCCATACGTTTATAAGTGTAATATACTCTGCCTTTTCTCCTGTAACAATTGCGTGCATGAGTTTTTTTGAAAGAAAATTGGTCCCTAATCCATTGGTTAACTCCCAAGTATCCGGCTCTTTGTACAATGTCAGTTTGATGCCTTGGTCCGGAGAATAGGAAACCTTGCCGGAAAATTGGTCGCTTTCATTATCTGGAAACCAAAAAGTACCAAGCCATTCGTAATTCAAATTCTGGTCCAAACGCAAACTTTCCATCCTCCTGTCAATAAATCAAGTGAGAGTTTCCCCGAAACTGATCATTTCGTTCCAGCAGGATTTAGGCTCCACAACGGAATTGTAATTGTAGGTTGTTTGCAGGTTCAATCAAGCGCTTCTTCAAGCCGGTCAACAAGCTCTCCCAACTTAATATCATACAGTAGTTCCATAAATCCGGACATAGTAAAAGGTGGGCTCCAGTAATATCAAAGTAACTATTTAATGACTCATAGAAACAAACCTACCAGTGGTCAGGTTTAAAGCCTCCCATACGATCATGAATTCAATCTCTGGTCGTGTGTCATTAGCGTTTTACCTCTCAATGTAGGCTATCGGAAATCCAATTAATGAGGATTGGTCTATAGGTTATTAATTTGTTGCTTTGGTATTATTACAAATCACTATGGTCCTAACCCCTAATTCACAAGTTAACTAGTGCCCGTCCAGAAAATACCCGATTTTTTACAAATTACCAGCAATCCAGGCAACAGGATCACTCCCGATTTACCAATAATGGCTGAGCGGGAACGGTTTTTCCACAGGAAAACCTCAAGACCGCGGGAGTTTTCCCC